>JAJXYE010000033.1 GCA_021780735.1 Pseudomonadota bacterium
CGTCATCAAGATGCGCGCACCCGGCATGTCGCTGATGAAGATGCCGATGTTCACCTGGACCACGCTTTGCACCAGCGGCCTGATCGTGGTGACCTTCCCGATCCTCACCGCCACGCTGTTGCTGCTGTCGCTGGATCGCTACATCGGCACCCACTTCTTCACCAACGACTTCGGCGGCAACGTGATGATGTACGTCAACCTCATCTGGGTGTGGGGGCACCCCGAGGTGTACATCCTGATCCTGCCGATGTTTGGCCTGTATTCGGAAATCGTGCCGACTTTCTCGGGCAAGAAGCTGTTCGGCTATTCATCGATGGTCTACGCCACCGCGTCGATCATGCTGCTGTCCTACCTGGTGTGGTTGCACCACTTCTTCACCATGGGTTCGGGCGCCGACGTCAATTCGTTTTTTGCGCTCACCACGATGATGATCTCGATCCCCACCGGCGTGAAGATTTTCAACTGGCTGTTCACGATGTATCGCGGGCGGGTGCGCTTCACCGTGCCGATGCTGTGGACGATGGGCTTCTTGTTCACTTTCACCCTGGGCGGCATGACCGGCGTGATGTTGTCGGTGGCGCCTGCGGATTTCCTGCTGCACAACAGCCTGTTCCTGGTGGCGCATTTCCACAACGTGATCATCGGCGGCGTGGTGTTCGGCGTGTTTGCGGGCATCAACTACTGGTTCCCCAAGGCGTTCGGATTCCACCTCGACGAATTCTGGGGCAAGGCCAGTTTCTGGTTCTGGCAGATCGGCTTCTGGGTGGCATTCGGCCCGCTGTACGTGCTGGGTCTGATGGGCGTGACGCGTCGCCTGAGCCACTTCACCGATCCCAGCCTGCAGATCTGGTTCATCATTGCCGCGGTCGGCGCGTTCCTGATCCTGCTCGGCATCCTGTCGTTCGTCATCCAGATCTACGTCAGCATCCGTCGGCGCGACGAGTTGGCGGTGGGATGCGATCCGTGGGACGCACGCACCCTGGAGTGGTCCACCTCCTCGCCGCCGCCAGCGTACAACTTCGCGTTCATCCCGTTGGTGCATGAGCGCGACGCCTGGACCGACATGAAGAAACACGGCTACCAGCGTCCGCTGGAGGGCTTCAACGCCATCCACATGCCAAAGAATACCGGCGCGGGTGTCGTGCTCGCGGCGCTGGCCACGGTCTTCGGTTTCGCCATGGTCTGGTACATCTGGTGGCTGGCCGCGCTGTCGTTTGTCGCGCTGCTCGCGACCGCCATCGCACACACATTCAACTACGACCGTGACTACCACCTCTCCGCGGAGCAAGTGGATCAGTTCGAACACACCGGCAACTGGGAGCCGAAGGCACAGGGCGCAAGCGCATGAATACGATAGCCATCGACCCTGCCCACGCCGAACCGCGGGAATTTCTCTGCCGCGAGGAAGGCCACGCACACAACGGAACCCTGCTCGGGTTCTGGCTCTACCTGATGAGCGACTGCTTCATCTTTGCGGCGCTGTTTGCCTGCAACGCGGTGCTCGGCAACAGCTACGCAGGCGGCCCCAGTGCCCACGACGTGTTCGACCTGCACGGGCTGGCGGTCAACACGGCGCTGCTGCTGGTTTCATCGGTCACGTTCGGCTTTGCCATGCTGGAAATGGCGCGCGAGCGCAAGCGTGCAATGCTCGGCTGGCTGGCGGTTTCCGGGGTGCTGGCAGCGGTCTTCGTGGGACTGGAGATCCACGAGTTCGCCAGCATGATCGCCGAAGGCGCGGGCCCCGGACGCAGTGCGTTCCTGTCCTCGTTCTTTACCCTGGTCGGCACGCACGGCCTGCACGTCACGGTCGGTGTCCTGTGGCTGATCGTGCTTATGGTCCAGCTGGGCAAACACGGCCTCACCGAGGCCAATCGCCGGCGCCTGATGTGCCTGAGCATGTTCTGGCATTTTCTTGACCTGGTCTGGGTCGGCGTCTTCAGCTACGTCTATCTGGTGGGAGTGCTTCGATGAGCCATCCGTCCGAATCCGCACACGGCGCGGCAGCGCATGCCGACGACCACGACTCCGCCCACCCGAGCCATGGCAGCCTGCGTGGCTACCTCACCGGTTTCACGCTGGCCGCGATCCTCACCATCATTCCGTTCTGGCTGGTGATGGATCATGTCATCGCCAGTACCCAGGCAACCATCATCATCGTGCTGGGTCTGGCCGTCGTGCAGATCGTGGTGCACATGATCTATTTCCTGCACCTGGATACCAGATCCGAGAACGGCTGGAACATGCTGGCCTTCATCTTCACCATCGTGCTGGTGGTGATCGTGCTGGGCGCTTCCATCTGGGTCATGTACAACGAAAACGCGAACATGATGCCGATGTCGCCGCAATACATGCATCACAAGCAGGGCTCATGAGCCGCACGCCGCGCAACGATCCGGCACGCAGCCGGACGCTGCGCGGCCCGCTCGCCCGTCTCGCCTGGGCGCTCCTGGCCGTTGGGCTGTTCAGCGGCTTCATCATGCTGGGCAACTGGCAGGTGCATCGCCTGGCCTGGAAGCGCCAACTCATCCACGACGTGGCCACGCGGGTGCATGCGCCGCCCGTGGCGGCTCCCGGCCCGGCGCAGTGGCCAGGCATTGCCCGGGGCCAGCAGCAATACCTGCATGTGCATCTGCACGGTCGGTATCTCGGCGACGCGCAGACCCTGGTGCACGGCAGCAGCGAGCAGGGCTACGGCTACTGGCTGATCGCACCGCTGCGCACCGATCAGGGCTTCATCGTGCTGGTCAATCGCGGCTACGTGCCGGCCAGTTTGCCCGGCACGCCGGCGTACGCGAAGGTGCAGCCACCATCAGGCGAAATCAGCCTGACCGGCCTGCTGCGCCTGTCCGAACCCCGTGGCGGCTTCCTGCGTCGCAATCGGCCCGCCGAAGGCCAGTGGTATTCACGCGATGTGCCGGCCATCGCCTCGGCCCGTGGCCTGCCCGCGGTCGACGTTGCCCCCTATTTCGTCGATGCCGACGCGCCCCCGGCCAACGCCGGCCATTCGCGCTGGCCGCAAGCCGGCCTGACCGTCATCCATTTCCCCAATCATCACCTGGGCTACCTGATCACCTGGTACCTGCTTGCGCTGGGCGTGGCAGGGGCCACGTTCTACGTGGCTCGCGAGGAATGGCGTCGGCACCACCCGGGGTAAGGCGATCTCTTAGATTCGCGCCGCGGCATCCGCATGAACCGAGGCGGCCTGCCCCAGCCTGACCGCGCGCCAGCATCCCGGTCATCGCGGGATCAGCAAGCCACATGCTGCAACGCGCCGCCAGCGAGATCGCCAGCGCTGGCGGGCCAGCCTGAACGGCCCGCGGATGACCCCGGTCACTGGCAACGATGGCGGATTCATCCAGCCGCAAACCCATGGGCATCGCTCACACTGACAGGGGTGACGCAGCACCATGTGCGTCCCACCCGCTGTCCAGGCGCTTTGATCAGCCCCGAATAGGAAAGATTCCTATTTTCGAAAAAAATGAGCGTGGGAGAATGGCGGACTGCAGACATCCACGTCACAACGGCACGCTTTCAAGGGTCAATTACTGGTCAGTCAGGAGGATTACCAGGTGGGCGATCACAAGCACATGCCAAGTCAATACGGCTTCAGCGCTGCGCCTTTCGACGAGATCGTCGGCAGCTCCTGTGTGGAAACCTCCCTTCGCAATCATGACTTCGCGACGAGCGGCACCCAGCCCAATGCCAGGCGCGACAGCCAGCCACGAGAGGGCGCGCGTGCACCCGTGCAAGGACAGGTGCAGGTTCAGTACCTGTTGAAGGCCTGGTCGGAAGGACATTACGCGCGCGTCGCCCATTCCCAATCCGGTACCTGCCCCTATCCCGAGGAGAGCGACATGGCTCGAGCCTGGGAGCAGGGTTGGCAGTTTGGCTGTGAGCAAGATGCATTGATCGGATAGCACGCCGACTTTCCCGATCGCGGTCGATCGGGCGCAATGACATCGGCTTGTCTTCGATCTGCATGATGGTGCTCACTCGTACTGCCTGGAGACGCCATCGCGCATCCCATGGCCGGCGCCACCAGGGCCGTCAAACCATTCGCGCGGCAGTGGGCGCGCGCAGCAGAACCGCAGGTGCGTCATTCACGGCCCGGACGCACGGAGGAATGGCTGTAAACCTTTCCTGCCACCGCGCAAAGCCCTCACCCGTAAGTAGCAGGCAGTCCGGCCACCGGATTCATCGACGTCCGGCGATAGCGGTGAAGCAGCGGGCAAATCGCCTTGGATGAGTTTGCCGGCGCAGCGGTCAGCGCCACGTCGGCCACTCTCACGCCACGGTGAGTCGACCCTGATCGAGCCTGCAGCAGGATTCGGCCGGTGACGTGCTCCATCGAGGTGGCTGCGACCGACCGGACAAACCGTCGAGCGGACGCGGCGCGCAGCGGGGGCACCGTGTCGACGAGGCTGGCAACGCTCCAGATGGGTCTGCCGACGCCCCGCCCTTCCAGCACGATCCAGCGCGATGGCCCGGCCGATCACCGACTGCCGAAAGGCGGCGAGACCCCACTTTGACCCGCGGCTCGACGATGACCATGATGCAGCTGCCACCCAATGGATGGACAGACGATGTCAGGCAGCTTGATCGGTACATTGCTGGGGGGCCTGGGCCTGTTCCTGCTGGGCATGCTGTTGATGACCGACGGCCTGAAACAGGCTGCCGGGCCGATGCTGGGCCGCGTGCTCGGCTCATCCACCCAGACCCGCTGGCGCGGATTGTTCTCCGGCATGCTGGTCACCGCGCTCGTCCAGTCGTCCAGCGCGGTGACCGTCGCGGCGATCGGTTTCGTCAATGCCGGCCTGCTGACTCTGCGGCAATCGTTGTGGGTGCTGTTTGGCGCCAACGTGGGCACCACCATGACCGGCTGGCTGGTGGCGCTGATCGGCTTCAAGATCCAGATCGAGGCGGCCGCACTCCCCGTGATCGGCCTGGGCATGCTGCTGCGGCTATCGGGACCGGGAAAGCGGCGAGCGGCGTTGGGCCGGGCACTGACCGGATTCGGCGTGCTGTTTCTCGGCATCGGCTTCCTGCAGCAGGCAGTGGCCATCGACTTCCGGCACGTGCCCTGGGCGTTTGCCGGCGATGGGCTGCCGGGCATCGTCGCCTTTGTGCTGGCTGGCCTGGCGCTGACGGCACTGATGCAGTCCTCCAGCGCCGCCCTGGCCGTCACGCTGACCCTGGCCCAGGGCGGCGCCCTGTCGTTGACCCTGGCTGCAGCCATGGTGATCGGATCGAACATCGGCACCACGGTGACCGCGCTGCTGGCCACCATCGGCGCCACCTCCAATGCGCGCCGTGCCGCCAGCGCCCATGTGGCATTCAACCTGATCGCTGCCGCGGTCGCACTGGTGTTGTTGCCGTTTCTTATCCAGGCGGTTGACACCCTGCGCAGCCTGCTCGGACTCGACGCATCACCTGCGATCAGCCTGGCGCTGTTCCACAGCGTGTTCAATGTTCTTGGTGTCGTGCTGATGTGGCCACTGGCCAACCGCCTGACCGCGTTCCTGCAGCGCCGCTTTCGTACCCGTGACGAAGACGCTGGGCGGGCGCTTTATCTGGATCGCAACGTGGCCTCCGTGCCCTCGCTGGCAGTCGATGCCTTGCGACGGGAAATAAGACGGCTGGGCGACCTGGCCTTGTGCACTGTCTGGGCACGACTTGGCCATTCGCTGGGCTACGATCATCGACCACAGCAGGCGGAAGCCTACGGGCCATTGACTCACGTCATTCATGAGTTCGTGACCGGAGTCAACCGCAGCTCGATGTCCGAGAACAGCGCACAGGCGTTGGCCACCCTGCTGCGCGTACAGCGTTACTACGATACCTGCCACGAGCTGAGCGCCGAGCTGCTCACGGCCATGGCACTCCCGGTCGACGCGTCGCAAATCGCCATTCGCTCGCTGCTGCAGGCCGGTGAACAGCTGCTCGATCAGCTCAACCCGGCACACGCCGGCTTCGCTCCACTGAGTGCCGGGCAGGCAGATACCTTCGAGGCGGATTATCAGCGGGTGAAAGCCAGCCTGCTGAGTGCTGGCGCGGCGGGCCAGGTCAATATCGTGCAGATGGATGCACTTCTGCGCAGTCTGAGCGCGCTGCGGCGGATCATTTCGCAGGCCGGCAAGGCGGCGCACCTCCTCGCCGCACTCAATACCGACTGACCAGCGACATGAAAAGCAGGCACAAGGGCCGTCGATGCCGCTGCTGCGGCAGCAGATGCTGGCCGGAAATGTTGAAGGCGGGCAAACTCTCGCGAGTTGTCGGCGGCGGAAAAGTGCATTCCGACCCTGATCGGGATCCTTCCGCAATTTTTCCCCTGACACCTTTTCCCCAGGCAAACCGCAGTTACGATCCGCTCCGCTGCTACGGGTTGTCAGACCGCACGGGCGCTGTGTTGGCGGAACATCAGCAGTGGCATGACCGCGAATAAGCCGAGCAACACGTAATACGCAGTGCCCGACACCGGGTCTCGGGAGGCGAGATATACCGCAATGGATAGATCGCGCAGCTGAAGAACCACCGTGAACTCGACAGCAAGCATGAGCGCAAGCGCAACCACGCCTACGGTCAACCATTGCCACCATCGGGCAAGGGCATGCCGCCGAACCAGAGTCCGCGCGGCCAAGGTCATGACCAGGAGCATGATCGGAGCTTCGACAAGCTCTGCCGCCCGCGAACCAAGCACCGGGCTGACCCACAAAGTGCGGATGACGCCAAGCATGAAGCCCGCAGCAAACACGCCTGCGAAATAGAGAGCGCTGACTTTGAGCACCTGGATCATGGTCGAATCACCCGGATGGGCCAATGCAGCCTGACGACTGAGTCCAGGCCGCGGACCGCCAGGGCCGTCTCGCCTGAAGCGAATGGTCAGGTGACGGCGTGAACCGTCACCCATGCAGTGCAAACGATACCCGCAACATACAACCCGCCAAAGACCTCCTTGTTATGACGAGCCAGCCAGATTGGCAGGTAGATATCGAAGTTGTCCTGGCGATCGGAGGTATAGCGGCCTGCAACATCGGTCAGCGGACACCTCATCCGGTTGGCCACAAGCACGACGACTTCAAGCAACACGAACCCGATCAGGGCCCACGCCGCTTTCTCGTTCCCGCTGAACGCAAAGACGTGGATGGCCAGTATGGAACCGGCAAAGACTGTCCACACCAGCGTGTGGATCGCCTTGATGGCGCGCAGCTTCGAATCGGCTTCCATCGGATCTCTGAGGAATGGTGTCAGCGACCATTCGAGGAATGCGACTATCGTCCCACCAGTCGAACCTCGGCGGAATGGTCTGACCCGGCTTCGATCCGCGGCCGGCACCGATTCACTCGCGGAACGTTGCGGAAATGGTCGTTGACGCCCTGTCCGCCGCAAGCCCTGCCGCCGATGGCTGTCACCCTGTGACAGGGATATGACCATTTGTGCCTGAATCTGCTGCCTGCGGACAGTTTTGCGCATTCTTGTGCGCGGTGCTTCACCGAGGGACGATGCGCGCTGCTTCGGCGACACCCATCCCCGTTCGATCCGCCTGGTCAGGCTCGGTCCTGCCCTGCTCCGCGGTGCAGCGGCAGGCTGGCCGGCCGGCCGGCAACGCGGTGACATCCGCTACGACGAACGATGATGCATGACTCGGGAGCGCGCTGCATCGCCCCGGTCTGGATCTGAGGAAGCGTCACGCCTGCTCACAGGGAATTTCTTCACTTTCGTCATCGCCGCACGAGATACAGCAGGTCTCCACGCGATTGCGCCCATTGCGCTTGGCGCGATACAAGGCCTTGTCGGCGACCATGATCAGGTCTTCATGACCGTGCATGCCGTCTGCCTTGTTGGCTACGCCAATGCTGAGGCTGCCCGACCAGGCGCATCCATCGAAAGACAGATGCATGGCTGCCATGACGGACCGCAGACTCTCGGCCACGAACAAGGCGCCGCAAAGATCCGTTTTTTCACAAACAACCAGGAATTCGTCGCCGCCCAATCGACACAACACATCGTCGGTACGAAGCACTGCCCGCAGCTGCCTGGACAATTGCCGCAGAACCTCATCGCCGGCGGGATGCCCGAAGCGGTCGTTGACGTTCTTGAAACCATCGACATCAAGCAGCAGGCAGCTCAGCGACGTCCCGTGGCGCGAGGCGCGAATCCAGGCGTCAGCGAGGAAGGTCATCGCGTGGCGCCGGTTCGGCAGCTCCGTCAGGGCATCCGTCAGGGCAATGCGTTCGAGCAGGCGATTGGCCTCAACCAGCGCCTGGGTGCGTTCGGCCACCGTGGCCTCCAGTGTCCGGTTCAGCAGCAGAAGCTCGTTGTTGCGCTGGGACACCTGGCGAAACAGGCCCTTGAGCGCGTCCAGCAACGGCTCGGTTGCATCCTTGCGATGCAGCAGTTCCTGCTGATAGGCCTCTTCGGGAGACATCCCCGAGCGGATGGCCTGAACTTGCCGGGCCATTACCTGATCGGTTCCAAGAATGTGGTAGCTCAGCCAGTAGGCGAGGAATTTCAACAGCCAGTCGGCGGATTCGAGCCGGTCATCCTGGTCCAGCGACAGCGAGTTCAGCTCCTGGATGAAGTGACGATGGGTTTCCACGTGCCCGTGAACATGGCGCATGTCCACCCCTGCCGCGAGCATCAGTTCCTCTTCTTCCTCGAAGTGGTACTGGGTGTACAGCATCAGCTCGCGGAAAATGTCGTCGATCTGCTCCCTGGTCGCGCCCGAGGAGCGGGTGACTGCCCTTCCGAGTTCATTGATCAGATCGACGAGGCCGTGATGCTGATCGTCTACCGAGCGCAGACCGGTCTCGAACTTGGCATTCCAGTTGAAGATATCCATTAGATTGGCCGATGAGGTAAGAAAGCGCGGAACTCGATGAGTTACCGTGGCGTTCACAGCCAATGCATGCACGCCCTGTACCACGCGACGGATCAGAGCGTGACGCCCGTCGCATAACGCCAATTTGACCCGGAGCGAATGGAGTCTGGGCGTGAGGAGATGACAAGAGCACTGACGGGTCGTCGCCAAGCAGCCACTGTCAACTCGACAGCCGGCACAAGCGCAAGGGCTACCACGCCTGCGCCGTGCCATTGCCACCACGGGACAAGCGCGTACCGTCGAAAAGGGCACACGCGGTCAGGACAATGACCAGCGGCATGCCAGGAGCTTCCATCAGCCCTGCGGCTCGAGTACCAGAATCGGGGCTGCCCACACAACGCGGTTGCTTCCAGGCACAAAGCCGTCGCCGCAGCTCACAGGCCCTCCGGCACCGGCAAGGGCGGGTGTCCCCCGGAGCAAAGATGCCCGCCTCGGTACAGGCACGAGCCCACGGGAGGCGTAGCCCACGGCAAAGGCTGGGACTATCGGCCACATCCAGCCAGGCGCAAGCGCTGTTGCTCGAAGGTCTGCCCCGCGCTGCTCAGCGACAGATAGCCTGGTGCCGCACGGGCGATGATTCGCTGGCCCGGCGCGGAGAGCATCAAGCCCAGATAAGCGCACGCCAGCGAATCGCCGGGACGAGCGACAGGCGCTCGCAGATAGACATACAGAAAGCGGTTGAGCGGATAGCGCCCGGAGACAATGTCCTGCCGCGATCCGCGCGTCACGCCGACGCCCGCAGGCAGCCGGATGCCTACAACACGCACGGACGGATCGGCCTGGTTGAGATCGGCAAGGCAAAGCGCCGCAGGATCGGCCGCCACCTGCCGCAGCACCTGGGCCGATTCGCGAAAGCCGCGGTAGCTGTCCACATAGGGGGCGCCACCGAAGTGATGGCGCCGCATGAAAACGCCAAGCGCAGTATCCGCGGCCAGCCCGCACGGATGGATGCGCCAATGCGCCCAGGAACCGCGCAGTCCTAGCTGGGCGCCGTGGGTCAGCCGTGCCGGCGTCGCAAAGATGGCGCGTAACTGGCGCATGCTGATGGTGCGCAACGGATTGGCCGGATTCACATACACAGCCAGCGGCGAGGAGCGCGCGCGCGGGTCAAGTGCGGCATGTGCCACGCGAAACAGCAGCGGGCTCGCACCCTCCCGCTGACGATACCGCTGCAACTCCTGCTCGGTGAATTCGGCGCCCATCGGCGCGAACAGGCTGCTGCCGTCGGCCAGCGCGGCTGGCGCCGTACGAGTTCCCTTGAGCACCAGGTCGAAGCGAATGCCGGGATGACTGCGCGCGAATGCACGATCGAGTGCTTCGAGCATCCAGCGCATGTCGTTGTAGCCGACGATGCGGATCGCACCATCGGCTTCGACATAGGCCGGGCGCGCTGACCGAGGATCCACGCTGGCGCAGTGTCCGCGGCCAGCCAGGGTGGCGCGGGCTGCTCGCGCCTGTACGGGCGTGAGTGCGTTGAAATGCATCGAATCCCGTGCGATCAGCCGCTGGCCGTCCGCTCCCAGGATGAAGGACAGGAAGCGGCAGGCGGCAGGGCTCAGGTCACCGCCGGTGCTGGCGGGAAAACCGAGATAGATCGTCCGGCCAAGCAGATACCGACCGGCTGCCACACTGGCCGGCGTACCCGCGTGGAACGGCTCGCCCGCACCGGACGAGAGCGGCACCGCGCGTACCGCTGGCGTGGCATAGGCGAAGCCGCTGTAACCGATGCCGTCCGGATCCGCTGCCACCTTGCGCACAATCCCGGCCAGCGTGCTTGTTCCGTTCCCATCCGACTGGATGCGCAGATCGCGCCGCCAGATCTGGCCGCGCAACAGCCTCCGGTCAAGAAAATTGACGATGCCCGGTGGATTGCCCGAGGCGCGCAGCGGCGTCATGCCATAGACGTGGATCGGCCGCTGCGCCCAGGCGCCACCCAACCCGAGCTGACCCCAGCGAGCCGGCGACGGCGCGCCCTGCGCGAACACCGCGGCCAGCTGGCTGGCGCTGAGACCTCGCAGCGGGTTGCGGCGATTGACGTAAATGGCCAGAGCGAAGGTGCCATGCGGCGTAGCATAGCTGCCGCCGGCGACAGGCACGATCAGCAGCGCCCGCCCGGTGGCTTTCCGCAACATTTCCTGTTCGGCCACGAACGGCTCGCGCGCGAAGGTGATGCAGTTGGCCTGCCCGGCCGCCACCGCCGCGACGCCGGCGGCCGAGTAGCGGGTACCCGCCGGCACCGCGATCACTTCGCCGGGCTGACGCGCAACGAACGCCCGGGCCCACGCTGCCACCAGCGGCTGCATGGTACTGGCGCCGACGCAGCGAAGCGCGCCGGCCGCTGGTGGGCGCACCGCCACCCGCGCGCCCGAGTCCACGCCAAGCCCGAGTGCGCCAGCCACTACGACAAGACACAGGCAACAGCTGCGACAGCGTGCCAGCATCGGCCACAGCGCGCCGCGCGATCCTGCCATCAGACCGCTACCGCGCCGGTGAACTGATCGTCCACAGCACCACTGCATCGAACAGCGCCCGGCCCTGGTCGGTGAGGTCGTCATAGCTGGGGTTGTCCAGCGGCAGCAGGGCGCGTCGCGCCGGCGCCACGAAGCCGTCGGCCATGACCGAATCCTTCGGGTAACCGAAGATCGCACTCTGCCCGGGCGCATTCGGCAGCGTGGCGATCACGATCGCATCGGCGAGGGGGTGCGCCCACTTCAGCACGCCCGGATGCCGGGTGAACCGGACAAGCCCCGGCGGCAGACCGGCGGCCATCGGATTCCACGCGCCGACAATGTCGAGATAGTTGTCGGGCGGGTCGTCGCTCTCCTTCTCCTCGCCGTGCTCGCCGTAGTCGACATAGCGGTCACGCCCGGCGAAATGCAGCGCATCGGACAACAGGCCCTCCAGTGAAATCAGCGGTGCCTTCACGTCGGCGTACTTGTTCGCGAGCTTGTACTTCGAGCAGGTGGAAGAAATGATCACCAGGTCCTCGCCATCGGCGCGACTCTGCGGATCGGTCTGGTCGGCAATGTTTACGATGAAACCAAGGCTTCGCAGGTGCGCCACGATCGCCTCGTCCGACTGACGCCCCTCGCCGGCATTGACGCGCTCCACGTACAATAGCTTGCGTCCATGCGCCAGGCGGCGGATGCGCGCGTCCAGCTCGGTCGGGCTGTAGGAGCTGGTTGCACGCGGCGGGCTCATCGCCCAGCGAATCGCCGTATCGAACAGCTTCAGCCCGATCGCCCATTGCTGCATGTGCGGATCGCTGGCGGCCGGTCCGTGCACCGCGGTGAGCAGGTGGAAATTGCCGTCCGACAAGTAGAAGCCGACACGTCGTGCGGGTGCCGCGCGGCCGTTTTCCAGACTGGCGTTGCGCTCGTAGGTGAACACCGCCGCTCTGCCAGGTGTGCCGTCGAAGTCGGCAACCACGGTACCGCCCGGCCCTGGATGGCCCCAGCCTGCGGTGCCCGGCTCCAGGTACAGGGTGCCGAACAGCTGCGGTTTCAGGCCCACGGCGCGGCTGATGTCCGAGGTCGTGTTGGCACCATAGCCGTACAGTACCGAAAAGCTGTCTGCAAAATGCTGCACCGGATCGACCACGCCGAAATCACGATGCAACTGCGCGCCGGTCAGGCCGAGGTTGGGGTAGTCGAACGTATTCCAGGTGAACACCGGCACATCGATGCCGGCATACTTCGCGCCAAGCAGGTGGGCATTGGCGGTGGAGGAAATCACGATCAGGCTGGCGCCGCGGGCGGCAGCTTCCGGCGCGGAATCGTCAACCGTGTGCACCGTCAGGCCGAGTGCCTGCAGGTGTTGCTGCACCAGGGTGTCGTCGTCGGGCGCATCCAGTGGCGGATGCCCTGTCACCAGCAGTACGGTCTTGTGGCTGAGTGAGAACCACGGCAGCAGCGCCGCTTTTGCCGACGACACGCTCAGCAGACCGAAGGCGAGCAACCAGCTACTGATGACAACGCGTGAACTTGGCCGCTGATTCATTTCGATGCTCCCGCCGTTTCACCAAGTAGCCACAGCTGCACCGGTGCGCCGCTGCCGGAGCTTTGTGCCACCGCCAGCCACAGGCCGTGACCCGCGCTGTCCAACGCCAGCGCCTGGCAGGTTCCGTGCAGCGGATAACTACCCGCCGCGCTGTAGTTGATGAAAGCGTTCATGCGGATCGCGGTGAGCTGCAATCCCTTGCCGGCGCTGAACGCCCCGCCCTTCCAGCCACCCGCGCCAAACGGATGGAAACCGAACACCGTCCGCACCACACCGGGCACCTCCCCATGCAACGACTCAAAGGTGAACCCCATGTCGGTGTCGACTACCGCGCGATCACCATCGCGACAGGCGACGAACAGCCGGCGACCGACCGGATCCATCGCCAGCCCGACGGGCTGCGTGCAGTCCTGCAGCGGAATCGCGCTGGTGCGGATCATGCGCGCGGTATCGACTGTGTCGATTGCGTTGTGATTCATGTTGGCGACATACAGCGTGCCGCGGCCGTCCGTCGCCATCTGCTGCAACGTCCCATCAAGTCGCAGCGCGGCCACGCGCTTGCCGCTGGACGTGTCGAATCTGGCCAGCGAGCCGGACGCTGAGCTTTCCACGTAGAGCGCATGCGCGGCAGCATCCAGCAGCAGAGTCGAAGGCGTACCATCGGTCAGCGCCATGGTTGAACGGATGCGTAGCGGCTGCAGACCGAATACAACCACCCGCGCTGGCGCCGTCAATGCCGCATAACCCACACCTCCGCTGGCGTCCACGGTCATGTCGACCACGGGCGAAGGCAACGGCAACGTGCCAGCCAACCGGCCGCTGGCTACATCGTAGACGCGAATCTCGCGTTCACTGGCCACATAGACCTGCAGCCCCCCGGGGCCGGACGCGATCGCCTGCACCGGATCCGCGCCCGCAATCTCGATGCGTTTGGCGACCTGCAGCGGCAGCGTACCGGCGGCAGCCCCGCTGCAGCACACGAAGGCGATCAACCAGCACAGGCTGCGAAGCAGCCGAACAGTCGATGACTCGATGCGGTTTGTGCCGGCCATCCTCACTTTGAATCGCTCCGCGGCGGCAGGTCGATCCAGGCGCGAGCGGCGGTCGCCTGGAACGCTCGCAGCGGCAGGAACACGCCCTGCTCAAGCACCACCTGCTGGCCCTGCCGGCTCAACACGAAGCGTAGAAACTCCCGCATCGCCGGGCTCAGGACGCTGCCCGGTTTCTGGTTGACGTTGACATAAACCAGCCGGCTCAGCGGATAACGGGCGGAGGCCACATGGGTATAGGTCGGTGCTACCGCGTTGCCAGCGCCGCCGATGGACAGCATCTTCACCGGCGCGTCGACAAAAGCCAGCCCCGCATAGCCGATTCCGTCCGGATCGGCGGCCACACGCCGGGCGATCGGAAACACGGTGGGATCGAAGTGCAGATCGGTGCGCCAGTGTCCGCGCTGCGCACCGACGTCGAGCACGCGCTGCCGCACGAACTCCTCGAAGCCGTTCCACGGCTTGATCGCGTAGACATGGATCGGCCGCTTGGCCCACTCGGCGGTTGCGCCAAGATCACCCCAGGTGACGGCTTGCGGATTGCCGTGCAGGCGCGAGCGTGACAACACGGCATCAAGCTGCGCCACCGTCAGGTGGTCGAGCGGGTTCTGCCGATTGACGAAGAAAACCACCGCATCAAGGAACCCGAAATGCCGGTAGGTGCCACCACAGACTGGCACGCTCAGCGGCAGGTAGCCATGGCTGCCACGAAAAGTGGCCAGATCCGTTGGCTTCAGCTCGCGCGACACGAAGGCCATGTCGATGCGGCCCTTTTCCAGCTCCTTGGCGCCGTGGCTGCCCTCATACGGCGGGCCGAATGCGACGTGCACGTGAGGATAGATCTTGTGGAAGGCGCCGATCCAGGCGCGCACCAGGCCAGGCAGCGTGTCTGACGAAGCCATCCGGATCGTACCGCCCAACTGCGCATCGCGGCGTGGCTTGAACTGAGGCAGCGCGGGATCCAGAGTGGGCTGCAGCAGCTCGGGTGCTGGCAGCGGGCGACCGATTCGCTTTCCGAGCTCATCCTGAGCGGGAGTCTGTGCCGCATGGGTCTTCGCCATTGGCAACACCCAAGCCACACCGGCTGACGAATCCGGCGCCGGCGGCCGCGCAGCGGCCGTGGCAAGGCCTGCCGCAGGGCCCAGCAGGAGACAGAGCAGAAGGCTCAAACGAGGGTGATGCGGAACTCGTGGCGGATGCTTGGTGAGGCAGCTCATTCGAAGAAGGCCCTGACAGAGAGGGTGAACAGACGCGGCCCACCTGGCAACAGATTGATATCGCCATTGAAGCCAGCGCTCTGGTAGTAGGTCTTGTCGAACAAGTTCTCGACCTTGAACGTCAGCACATACTGCTGGTAGTTGTAGTAGAGCGCCGCATCAACCCGCGTGTAGGCCGGCAACTTCAGCATGGGAGCGTTGGTCGTGGTCGGCGTGCCCCCTTGCCGCTCACCGTTGTAAATCACCCCCAGGCCGAACCCCAGGCCTTGCAACTGCGGCGCACGGAAGTCATAGCGCGACCAAATGTGGGCACTGTTGAATGGCACATTGGGCAGCCGGCTGTTTACCTGCGCTGCGTTGTCGGATCCAGTGATCCTTGCGTCGGTGTAGCCGTATCCAGCGGTCAGCTGCCAGTTCCGCATGGGCCGTGCATTCACCTCAATCTCCGCACCCTGCGAGCGGGCTTTGCCGAGCTGCTCATAGCAGGTGCCGTAGATACACTTGAAATGACTGAAGTTGTTCTTCTCGTCGATGCGGTAGATCGCGGCGGTTGCCGAAACACGGTTGTCCAGGAAATTGACCTTGCTGCCCAGCTCTATCTGCCTGGCCGAGGTGGGGACAAAACTGTTGACGCCGTTGATATCAATGGCGTTTGCGGCGGGTGGGACGTATGACGTGCTGTAGCTCGTGTAGAAGCTCCACTGGTCATCGGGTTGATACACCAGCCCCAGCATCGGCAGCGCCTTGCTGTTGGTCTTGCTGCTGCGTGGAACGTTGGGAATCTTGAGTTCCGTAATCGACTGGCGGTCGCGGGCATAGCGCAAGCCGACCGTGGCCTTCCAGTGCGGCGACAGCGTCATCATGTCGGCAAAATAGGCGCCATAGCTGTCAAGCACGGTAAAACGATCATTCAGGAGCTTGGTGTTGCCACCAGCGACCAGTGGCAGTGATGCCAGGGCGGGTACCCCACTGTAAACCGGGTCGTAAATGCTCATGTCGAGGGAAGTGGGCCCCGTGGCAGGGCCATTGAAGAACTGCAGTCGATCGGTGTTGGAGGCATCCCTGCCGGCAGTCAGGCCGATCACCATCTTGTGACCAATGCCGAACGTATCGAATGGCATCTGCAGGTTTGTATCCAGATAATCGTAGCGCCTCTTGTTGAGCTGACCTCGCGCCCGGCGTGCGACGTGCAATAGATCAGGGCGAATCGAGACAACATCGAACCCGTGCGCTTCATCGGTATGCCAGACATCACGCGTACTCAGGTTCCACGTCATCCCATTCTTGAAATCGTGCGTGAAGAGCAAGGTCAGTACGCTGCCGTTTTCGTTCTCGTAGTCACTCGGCTGCTGGTAGCGCGTGGTGATCGGCGCGACCAGGTTGATGTTGCTATCCGGAGCAACCAGATACGTGTCGTAACTGTAATGCAGACGCTGGTATTCGTAGGCAGCGGTCAGGCTGGTTGCATCCGAGATTTTCCAGGTCAAGCTTGGGGCAAAATAGATGCTGTGATCGTAACTGGCGTTACGAAACGTATCCTTGTTCGAGTCGTCCATGACCAGTCGGTACAAAAGGTTCTTGCTGCTGCCGACCGGCCCCGTCAAGTCCGCCGCGTAGTCCAGACCAGGCTTGTCCGTCAATCCAATGCCGGCACCATCGTAGGCCGTGCCGCTCACACTGAATTCGTAGAGCGGATCAGCCTCGGGCTTCTTGGTGATCAGGTTGATGAAGCCGCCGGGCTGTTCCTCGCCATTGAGCACCGAGGAAGGCCCGCGCACTACGTCAATGCGTGACACCCCTATCGTCGCAGGCGAGCCGAATCGGGTTGCCAGGCCAGGCAGGCCGTCGACCAGGATGGAGTTCTGGTCGTTCCCGCCGCTCTGGAAACCCCTGAAGACCAGATCGTATCCAGTAATGCCGGCGCTTTGGATGCCGGTCATGTAGGGATACAGGGCGTCGACCTTCTGCGCTTCGATCGCATGCATGAAGCTGCCGGTATAGGTCGAAATGGAGAACGGAGTATCCCTTGAGGGTGCGTCCATCTTCAGCGCACTGTGACCCGCAGCCGATATGAATCTCGCATGCACTGAAACGGACTTGAGCTGCGTGACCTTCCTGGGTACCTGCGGCGTGGTGCCCGTCGAACTGGTCGCAGGTTCGGACGACTGTCCAGCCGATGACGTGGCGCTGGCGCCATCGGCGCCCTGTCCTTGCTGCGCCTGTCCTGCCAACGCGGGTCCTGCTGACATGCCGCAGAGGATGAAGGAAATTGACAGCGCCAGAGTACGTACTCGATGAGCAGACATGACCACCCCTTTTTGCATTTGCCAAGACGGAACAAGTCCGCGCAGGAAGAGACACCTCAACCACTGGTTTGACGCGCTTCAATGGAATCTGAATGGTTAGACTATGCAGCCTCGCCTTGGCGAGTTTTCGCGAACATCCCTGCAGCGCAACCCGATGCGCCCGCATTGGCAACATGGATCACACGCCTATACGCAACCTGAAATCATTCTGAAAATAAATTCAGAATGAGAATTGGCTGCAAACGGCATTCACTGATCCGCGATCCGCGCTGATGACTTCTTTCAGGTTGGTGCAAGGTTCAGCGCCTAAGTTGTCGACGGAGCCGATGCTCGGTTCGGCCCCGCAACGTCGTGGATTCTGTACCAGGAAAAGGCAAGCATCATGCAACTTCGCACGCGACACACTGCCTTTGTGCAGCGCTTCCCGTTTCTGCAGCTGCCCCTGTGAGCGGGCACACGTCGACAAGCCCGGCAAGGCGGATTCCCCCGCCAGTTCCGTTGAACGCCGCGCCATCCAACATTGAAACTGTGGCCAGGCCACTTTCGAAAGCCATCGCTGGCCGCCTGGCCCGAGCCACCATCAAGGGAATTCTGCCCATGACTTGCCCAACGCAATCGAGAGTTCACGGATTTGGCCTGGCGATCAGCCTGCTGATCCTGATCGCGGCTTTTCCAGGCCTCGCGACTGAGCCATCGAACGACTCCCATCCGGCGCTGATCATTGCCTATCAAACCCCGCCCGGAAACTGGACGACATTTCGCACGGCGCTTCGCAACCAGGAGCTGCCGCATTTGCGGGCCTTGCAGAAGGCGGGCGTCCTGCAGAGCTACCACCTGCTTTTCAACCGGCATGTTGATTCCGTAAGCTGGAATGCCATGGCCATCCTCACCTTCCATGGCCCCGATGGTCTGGCCCGCTGGAGCCAGGGTGCCAGGCAGATGCCGGCAGGATTGACGCAAGACGAACTGGCGCTGACCTCCCGGATCGAAACCACGCCGGTGAACCTCGTGCGTCAAGGCAAGGCGACATCGTCGGCGCCTTCCCCAGTGACCCTGGTCATCCCGTACCGGTACCTAGTTTCAGACGCGGCCTATCGCAAATATCTCGACGGCTACACCATTCCTCAACTGGACGGCTGGATCAATGCAGGCGTGCTGGCGCGGTACACCATTTTCATGGCCCAGTACCCGGCGGGCCGGCCGTGGTCTGCCATGCTCGTTCTGGAATATCGCAGCGACGACGCACTCGCCGCCCGTGATGTGGTGAAAGAGCGCGTGCGCGCCAGGTTATCCCACGACCCGGCATGGAAGGCCATAAGCGACGACAAGAAGACCGTACGAGAGGAGCTCGCGCTGACGCTGGCTGACGAAGTCAAGGCAAAATGATCCAGCCCGACCGTCGATCGATATGTTCAAGCACCCAACTGGGACGCAGGCCTCATACACACCTGGATCAAGTGAACCCGACCAAGTCCGGCAGCCATTCCCCCGACATCCCCTGCCGTCACGGCTTTGTCGGCGTCAGGCCGTATCGACTGGCCAGTGTCCCGATTTTCGGATCAAGCTTCTGCGCGGCGAGCAGATCGGCATGGCCTGCGTCCATCTGGCCGCTGTGGATCTCCGCCAGGCCAAGGCCGTAGCGCGACCACGCAATGTTCGGGCTTTGCGCCAGCGCCTGGCGGTAGGCCTTGATGGATTTCGCATAGTGCCCCAGTCGCAACTGCACCATGCCGAGACTGTCGAGGTAGGACGGCTTTTCGCCATCGCGCCTGATCGCCTTGCGGCAATCCTTCAGGGCGCCATCGAGCTTCTGGTTGCTCAGGCTGCGCGCCCAGCAGCGTGCGTTCAGTGCGGCGCCAAGCATCGCGTCCTGCCAGTGCAGCTCAATCCAGTCGTCGAGCATGGGCAAGGCCATGGCGGGTTGGTCGAGCTGCATATACAGGCCGGCAATCGAACGCGCCTGTGCTGATCCTGCAGGTACCAGGGCGCTTGCCGCCGTCACATCGGCTGCTGCACCCGTGCGGTCATTGTGCTCGAGGCGGGACTCGGCGCGCATCAGCAGCACGTCGGCGTTCTTCGGATCCAGGCTCAGGGACTTGTCCAAATCGGCAAGCGCCGCATCGGACTGCTTGTCCGCGGCATAGGCCTGCGCACGGTCAACATAATAATCGGCCTGATCGGGCGCCATGCGGATCGCCTCGTCCAGATCGGCGATGGCGGCTTTCGGCTGGCCGCGCGCCAGATCCGCCGCGCCACGCAAGGCGATATCCGACGCGGTTGCGGGCGGCGCATGGTTGCTGTTCGGGGTAACACCGGCATCGGGCTTGTCGCTGTCGCTCGGTGCCTTGGCCAGGGAAAACACGCGCCCGCCGTTGTAGGTGAAATAGACTTTCCGCTGGCTGTTGGCGATATACATGTGATGGGCGAGGATAAAATCCACGCCGAGCAGCATGTCGGTTCTATCGTCGCCCATGTTTCCGTCGATGACTTCCATCTGGCTGTGATGGATGGTTTCCGTGCCGACGGAGAACGAATCAATGGGCACAGTCCAGGTCTTGACCGCCTTGCCGCCAATGCCGATGGCGCCGTCGTCGACTTTCACATCCCGTCCGGCAAGGTCGATGCCGATGCGCTCGGCCGCTCGGCGACTCAGCAAGGTGTCGTACGACCCTGAATCGAGCACCGCCCGCAGGCGCTTGCCGTTGATGGTCACCCTGAGATAAGTGGTTCGGTCGTCGTTGCCGGCCACCGAGTCCATATCGGCGATGTTGTAACCGCCACCCTTGATCCAGTACGCCAGCGCCACCTTCCTGCAGTGCTCCGGCTTGAACAGGGTCACCTTGCCATGCGCCAGATCCAGATCCAGATCGACAGCGTCGAGAAAATTGGCTCCGAGCAGGCCATAACCCATGTCCGTGCCACCGAGAACGAAGGCAACCCGCTTGAATGTCGTGTCGAGGACACCGAATGACTTGGCCTCGGCGAACTCGGCATACGCAGAACCTCCCACGCCGCTGACACGAAAGCCAAAAGGTGCGGCTCGCGGCTTGAGCCCCAGCGACAGTGCACTGGCACGCGACATCAGATTGAAGAATGACCCGGTATCGAGGACAAAGCGCGTGTCCTTGCCGTTGATCTTCACCATCGTCGTGGCGCGGCCGTCGACCATTTCCACTGGCAAGGTGCCGTATTTCATCAACTGGCAGCCTTCAGCCCATGCCTGGCTCGCGAGCAAGGCGCTGATGCC
>JAJXYE010000387.1 GCA_021780735.1 Pseudomonadota bacterium
CAAGGGCAGCTATACCGGCACGGCGGATCAGCGCTACAACATGTATCCGGACAACTGGGGCAAGGGCGCGAACGAGACCCCGACCTCGGCCCATCCGACCACGGGCCCCTGGCTCGGCCACACGGACTTCGATACGAGTACCCAGCTTACCGACATCAACGGCAATAACATCGTGCGCACGCCGGGCAATGACCCGGGCGATCCCAGCAACGACGGCGGCTCGCTGGTGATGAACGAGAACGGTCAGCTGACCATCGAGGAGATGGCGGCCACGCTGAGCGGCACGATTTCCTACGTTCAGCAGATCGCGGTGTATTCCTCGAACGACGCCTCGCTGTCGGGCAACGCGCTGCAGAACGCCTCCGGCAACATCGGCGTCAACGTGTCGGCCGGCACCGGCAACATGCAGGCCAACAGCCTGGCGTTGGCGGTCGCACAGCCGACCACCGGTGGCGGCGGCACGCCTCAGGAATGATCGTTGGCAATGACCGGAACGGGGCGGTACGCCGCCCCGTTCCATTCTCGAAGGCATGAACAAAGCCCGTGCAGGCGCTGCGCGGCGGAGGACATTGATGGACCGGATCATGACCCGGGCGATCACCATGATGGCTGCCCTGCTGGCAAGTTTCGGCGTCGACGCGGCTGACATCCGCTTCGCCGGTGTACTGCCGAACGGAGGCTTGCTGACCGCGCACGTCACCAGCATGCGCGAGTCGCGCTACGTGAACATGATCCCGCAGCGGACCGACTTCAGCTGCGGCGCGGCGGCGCTGGCGACCTTGCTGCGCTATGCCTATCGCATGGATGTGGACGAGAACGTCGTGATGCAGGGCATGCTCGCCGTCGCCGATCCGGCACTGGTCCGCGCGCGCGGGTTTTCGCTGCTCGACATCAAGCGCTACGTCGAAAGCCTGGGCATGCGGGGGCGAGGTTATCGCGTCGATCTGCAGCGTCTGCAGAGCCTGCGCATTCCCACGATCGTCCTGCTGGACACCCAGGGTTACAAGCATTTCGTCGTGCTCAAACGCGTTGCCGGGGAGCGCGTCGACGTGGCCGACCCGGCGTTGGGCAACAAGTCCTATGCGCTGGCCGACTTTCAGCGCATGTGGCCCAGCAAGGCCGTGTTCGCCGTGATCGGCAGCGGTTTCGATCGCGACACGGTGCTGTTCGATCGTTCCGGCCCGCCCAGCGCACGCGCGCTGTTTGCGCTGCAGGGCCCCATTTCCGACGGTGAATTGCTCGACTTCGGGTTCACCCACGCGGATCTGTTTTGAGGGAGTGTGCGATGCAGACGCGAGTGATGGGTTTGACGGTTGCGGTGGCGCTGGCGTGTGCCAGCTGCATGGGCGGTACCGCAAGCGCCGCGGACGCCGATCGCCCGTTGGCTCGCGGCCTGCAGGAGTTGCCCGAGACCACCTTGGGTGACATGCGCGGCCGCTATCTGGTCGGCAGCAACACCGTGCTCTATTTCGGCGTGCAGATGCTGTCGAGCTGGCAGATGCCGGACGGACGCCTGCTCAGCGGCAGCGCGCTGGTCAATATCGATTTTCGCGGCGGATCGCCGGTGGTCAGCTTCACGCCCACGGTGAGCATCGTCAACACCGGACTGGGCGGCACGCTCGCCGACACGCACGCGCGTGCGATCGACAGCAGCGGCGTCGCCAACGCCTCCGGCCTGGTACAGAACATCCAGGTGACCGGTGATCACAACCGCGTCGGGAATACGCTGCGTCTCGACGTACTGGGCACGGTTCCATCCGGTATCGGCGGCGGCAGCGGTCCGGATTCGGCGCAAACCACCAGCGACGGCGCCAGTGCGCGCGTGGCGCTCACGCCGGACGGCATTGGCGTGACCCTGGCGCTGGCCGATCAGGGTCTGGTCCAGCAGTTGATCCGTGGCAACGGTGTCGGCACGAGCGGCGTGCTGCAAAGCGCCGCCGTGCTCGGCGACAACCACCTGATCACCAATCAGCTGCAGATGACGCTGGTGTTGCAGCGGCTGGATCCGGCGAGCTTGCTGCGTCAGAGCGTCGCACAGTCGCTGTCCCAGATGCGCGGGCTCGACCACCCCTGAATGCCAGGAGTGCCTCCGGGCCGGGCGCGCTTCACCATCGACCAAGTCATGAACCGACTCCCATGCCAACCGAGTGCTGGCAGTCAACCCCGCTGCTTCCAGGCGGCAACCCGTTAGGAAATGACCATGACTGATATGAGTCGACTCAAGTATCTGCGAATCGCGCTGATATTGATCGGCCTGACATTCATCGCGGGGATCTACCTGCTCATGATTGTCTGGCCATCCGGCTGGACGTGGCACACGGGCCATTCGGATTACCCGCCGATGATCATCGGTATTTACGCGACCCTCGGCATTTTCCTGCTCATCGCCGCCAGGAACCCGCTTGATCACCTCAGCCTGATCTGGTTCACCATCTGGTCGAGCGTGGTGCATGGCGGGGTCATGGCGGTTCAGTCGGTCACCGGTACGGACAGTGCTGGCCATCTCATCGGCGATGTGCCCGCGCTCTTTGTCGTGGCCGCGGTACTGGCTGTCCTGACTCCACGCGGCGAGAAAGCCAGGCTTCTGCACGACATGGCCTGACCGAGCCTTCGGCATGGTGCTTTGCCAGCGGCCTCCAGTGCTCGAAAGCACGGGTGAATTCATACAGCATGCGGATTCAAGGCAGTGAGGATCTCAACATGACCACTACACTCTATCAACGTCTGGGTGGAGCAGATGGCATTGCCCGCCTCGTGGACGATGCCATCGCCGCGCATCTGAATAACCCCATCGTCAAGACCCGCTTCGAGAACATCAGGGATATGGAGCGTGCCAAGCGGATGGCGCGCGAATTTTTTGGTGCAGGCTCCGGCGGCCCGGATCCTTACACCGGCAAGGACATGCTTGCTGCACATAAAGGCATGAATATCAGCGAGCAAGAGTATCTGGCGGTAATGGATGACATTGTCAATACGTTGACAAGGCATAACGTGGGCGCAGAATCAAAAAGTGAAGTCATTGCCATTCTCTATTCGCTCAAAGGAAACATCATTCGAGTATGAAAAAACCAGATTAATCATTTTTGTTCCGGTCATTTCTCGTTGCGATAAATTCCGATTTACAAGTGACACGCAGATCATTCGCTGCAGTCTGGGACCCTGATGGCAGCGCTGAGATCAAACGACTGAGGATTTCGCATGCGGAGCATTCGTGAGCGCACGTTGCTGGGGCTGATGGTGCTGTCAGCGTTGGATTCGGAGCCGTTGCTTGCGGCCGATGAGCAGGCTGGTAGCGAGGCGGCTCAGGTGCAGGCGCTGCAGCGCGAGTTGCAGGTGCTGAAGCAGCAATACGCGGTGGAAGTGCGCAAGCTGCGCGAAATCGATGTCCGTCTGCAGGCGTTGACGGCACGCATGGGCGGCAGCACGGCCGTTGCGGCCACTCCGATCGCGCCTACGCCGGCATCGTCGATGGTCGCGGCCGGCTCCGGATCGGCGGCACCCGGCGCCAGCGCGATGGCGCAGGCGCCGACCGAGGGTGCCAGCCGGCCACCGACCGTCACGCGTTCAGCCGGTGCCTCGCGCAGCGTCGAGGATGTGCTGCTCCAGGAGCATGCGGTGTTCAATCAGCCGCTGATCCTCGAGGCCGGCATGACCTATGCGCGCTATGACCGCAAGCAGCTCACCTTGAACGGATTTCTCGCGCTGGACGCGATCTTCCTCGGCAATATCGCGATCGAGAACGTCGAATCCGACACCTTTACCTTCACAGGTTCCGCGCGCTACTCGCTGACGCCCAATCTGACCGTCAACGTCGATGTTCCCGTGCTGCAGCGCTGGACCACCTATCAGAAAGGCGGAGCCGGCGGCGCGGCGGCGGTGGTCGCGGAGAAGCAGGTGGGATCGGAGGCCCATATCGGTGACGTCAGCGGCGGCGTCAGCTATCGGCTGTTCGCCGAGACTGCGAACCGGCCCGACATCGTGCTCAACACCAGCGTCAGCATCCCGACCGGGCGTGCGCCCTACGGCATCAGCTGGCGCGTGCTCGAAAGCCAGGGCGACTATATCCAGTTTGCGGTGCCGGAGACGCAACCGACCGGCAACGGCGTGTGGGGCGCGTCGGCGGGTTTGTCATTCGTCAAGACGCTGGATCCGGCGATCCTGTTCGCCAGCATCGGCTACACGCACACCTTCGCGCGCCACTTCGACGATCTCGACACCAATCCCGCCACGCGCAATCCGGGCCGGGTCGATCTGGGCAATGCCTTCAACTACGGCGTCGGCGTGGCGTTCGCGCTGAACGAGCGCACCAGCCTGAGCATGGCGCTCTCGCACCGGTTCAACGGAGCCACCCGCGTGCGCGCCGACAATCTCGGCTACTGGCAGGGCGTGATCGGCAGCGACGGCAACGCCGCGGCGCTGAATCTGGGCATGACCTACGCGATCAGCCCGAAGTTCACGCTGGTCGCCTCGCTGGGCATCGGCCTGACTCCGGACGCGCCCGACGTTACGATGGGTTTCAAAGTCCCGTTCATGCTCTGAGCGGACTCATTCCACGGTGACGGATTTCGCCAGGTTGCGCGGTTGATCGACGTCGGTGCCGCGCAGCACCGCGACATGATAGGCCAGCAGCTGCAACGGCACGGTGAATACCGCAGGCGCGATGAAGCCGTCGCCGGCATCCAGGCGCAGCGTGCGCGAGGCGTCCTCATGCTCGAGCGCGGCGCTGCGATCGGTGATCACGTACAGCTCGCCGCCGCGCGCGCGCACTTCCTGCAGGTTCGACTTTAACTTGTCGAGCAGCTCGTTGTTCGGCGCGACGGCGATCACCGGCATGTCCTCGTCCACCAGTGCCAGCGGGCCGTGCTTGAGTTCGCCGGCCGGGTAGGCCTCGGCGTGGATGTAGGAAATCTCCTTGAGCTTGAGCGCGCCTTCCATCGCTACCGCATGCTGAGTGCCACGACCGAGGAACAGCGCGTGCTGACGATGCACCAGGCGGGCTGCCATCGCCTCGATCGCGGGCTCCAGCGCCAGCGCGCTTTCGATGGCGCGCGGCAGGTGCACCAGCTCGGCGCACAGCGCGCGATAGCGCTCGCCATCCAGACCATGCATATGGCCCAGCTGCAGCGCCA
>JAJXYE010000275.1 GCA_021780735.1 Pseudomonadota bacterium
GATGTAGTAGTCCACACCGGGTCCGGGGCTCTGCTGGATCTCCGAGACCGGTGGCATGCCGAGCCAGCCGGCGTGCGAGAAGTCGCCGATGAACAGCGAGGTCATGAACAGCACCACGCCCGACACCGTCAGCCAGAAACTGAAGTTGTTGAGAAACGGAAACGCCACGTCGCGCGCGCCGATCTGCAGCGGCATCACGAAATTCATGAATCCCGCGATATACGGCATGGCCACGAAGAAGATCATGATCGCGCCGTGCGCGGTGAAGATCTGGTCGTAGTGGTGAGGCGGCAGGTAGCCCATGTTGCTGCCGAACGCGACCGCCTGCTGCGATCGCATCATCAGCGCGTCGGCAAAGCCGCGCAGCAGCATGACGGTGCCGAGCACCATGTACATGACTCCCAGTTTCTTGTGGTCAACGCTGGTGAACCACTCGTTCCACAGGTAGCCCCACTGGCGGTAGTAGGTGATCGCTGCCACCAGCGCGGCGCCGCCGAGGGCTACGGCCGCGAACGTCCAGAGGACGATCGTGTTGTCCAGTGGCAGGGAACTGAGCGACAGGCGCCCAAGCAGAAAATTCCAGATGGCGGGACGGTCGGGCATGTTTTGAACCTCGAGAATGCGGATCAGTGCGTCGCCGCGTCATGCGCGGGCGGCGTCATCGATGAGTCAGCGGGCATCGCGCCGTCGGAAGCATGGTCGTGCTTGGCATGGCCGCCCTTGGCGTCCATCGCCATCATCTTGTCCATGCACATCTGCCCGGGGTCGACGCATCGGTTGAGGATGCGGTGATACAGATCCGCTTCGAAGTGAGCGTAGTAGTGCACCGGCTCGGCGCGGCTGGGCTGATTGAGCTGGTCAAACGCCTTGACATCGAGATCACTGCCATGGGCGCGAACCCTGGCCACCCACTGGCTGAAATCCTGCGGGCTCATGCCGTGGAAGCGGAAGCGCATGTCGGTGAAGCCATGGCCGCTGTAGTTGGCCGAAAAGCCATCGAAGTCGCCAGGTTTGTTGATCACCGCGTGCAGCACGGTCTGCATCCCGGGCATGGTGTAGATCTGTCCTGCCAGTGACGGGATGAAGAACGAATTCATCATCGTGGTCGAGGTGAGCTTGAAGTGGATCGGCGCGTCGACCGGGGCAGCCAGCTCGTTGACCGTGGCGATACCGTACTGCGGATAGAAGAACAGCCACTTCCAGTCCAGCGATACCACTTCCACTTCCAGTGGCTGGGCGTTGGCCGCGATGGGGTGGCTGGCATCGACGCGGGTGAGTGCGCGATAAGGGTCGAGCTGATGGGTGCCGATCCAGGTCATCGCACCCAGTGCGATGATGATCAGCAGGGGTGCGGCCCAGACCACCAGTTCGAACACGGTGGAGTGATCCCACTCGGGGTCATATTCAGCGTCCTTGTTTGTCGCGCGATAGCGCCAGGCGATGACGCCGATGGCAATCAGCACCGGTACGATGATGAGCGACATGAGGATGACCGAGGCGATCATCAGGTCACTCTGCTGGCGCGCCATGTCGCCAGCGGGGTGCAGCAGCACCATATTGCAGCCGCCGAGCATCAGCGCCGGCGGCATCAGCAGCAGGCCTCGTAGACGTTTTACGTACATGGTTGGTCTTGGGGCGACGGGGATCGCCATAGAATAATCCCTGCCGGTGATGATTCCGATGCGACAGATTGTCTTATGGCCGATTTGACGCAGTGGGTGCATGCTTGCGCAGCCTGCGCGCTGCAGTCCGCAGCCGTACACTGAACCTCGGATATCGCCCGCGCAAGGCGTTTCGTCCCCACGATATGCCGCAAGACCTGCATCGCACCCACGGAAGCATCATGTCGACCAGTCACGCCCAGCCAGCCGATCTTTCACCGGACACGGCGCATTCCGCCGCAGCGCCTGTCCATGCACACGACGTCACGCCGGGGGATATTTCCATCGGCGTGGTGATCGGACGGATATCCGAATTCTTCGACTTTTTCGTGTTCGGCATCGCCTGTGCGCTGGTCTTCCCGAAGGTGTTCTTTCCTTTCGCCAGTGAGCTGACCGGCATTTTCTATTCGTTCACGATCTTTGCGCTGGCCTTCATCGGCCGGCCGCTCGGCTCGCTGTTCTTTCTCTTGCTGCATCGGGAGTTCGGGCGCGGCACCAAGCTGACCGTGGCGCTGTTTCTGCTCGGCATGACCACCGCGGGCATCGCCTTCCTGCCCGGATATGACTCGCTGGGTGCGCTGGCGATTGCCGCCCTGGCGCTGTTGCGCTTCGGTCAGGGTTTTGCCATCGGCGGCAGCTGGGACGGCCTGGCTTCGCTGCTGGCGCTCAATGCGCCGCGCAATCGCCGCGGCTGGTACGCGATGATCCCGCAGCTCGGTGCGCCGATCGGCTTCATCCTGGTCGCCGGCCTGTTTGCCTATCTGTTGCTGAGCCTGACCCCGGCCGAGTTCTTCGCGTGGGGCTGGCGCTATCCGTTCTTCGTCGCGTTTGCGATCAACGTGGTGGCCCTGTTCGCCCGCCTGCGACTGGTGGTGACGCCCGAATACTCGACGATGTTGAAGCTGCGCGAGCTGGAGCCCTCGCCGGTGGGTGAACTGGTTCGCTCGCAGGGCCGGGCGATCGCGCTGGGCGCGTTCGCGCCGCTGGCCAGCTACGCGCTGTTCCATCTGGTGACGATCTTCGCGCTGTCCTGGGCGCTGCTGTTCACCAGCCAGTCGCCGGCCAGCTTCCTGCTGGTGCAGCTCGCCGGCGCGGCGGTGGCAATCCCTTGCATGTTCCTGTCCGGGCTGATTGCCGACCGCTACGGTCGACGCATGACGCTGGCCGTATCCGGCGTGCTGATTGCGATATACAGCGGCTGGACGCCGCTGATGCTGGCTGGCGGTATCACCGAGAGTTACCTGTTCATCATTGTCGGTTTCGCCCTGCTTGGCTTCTCGCACGCGCAGGCCGCCGGTGCGGTGAATTCGAGCTTTCGCAGCTACTACCGCTACACCGGCGCGCTGATCACCTCCGACCTGGGCTGGCTGCTCGGCGCGGGCTTTGCGCCACTGGTGGCGTTGTCGCTGGCGATCTACCTGGGTGTGGGCTATGTGGGCCTGTACCTGCTGTCCGGTGCCGTGGGCACGCTGGGCGCCCTGTGGTTCAGCCGGGCGGGTGGCCTGCCGAACGACTGACGCGGCGCATGCAGCATGGGCCGGCCAGCCGCCGGCTCATGCCGGCTTTGGGTGTCATTGCAGGCGGGGAGTGAGCGAGCAGATCGGTCGGATTGCGTCGATCTATTCTTCCATGCCGATCAGGCCTTCGATGTCCATCTCGGCCGAAAACAGCCCCCGATCCATGGCTTCGTCGCGGCTGAGCAGCGGGTGGTCGAATGCCTTCGGTACCAATCCGACCTTCTTGATCTTGCCGTCACGGCTCACTTCGTAACCCGCGTGGTCATAGCGGATTTCGTAGGTGTAGCGCATGCCCTGGATGCGAGTGTAGGTTGCCTTCTCCATGAATGCCCTGGGCTGTTGCCGTTCCGAACGGGTGGACGTGCCATGCCGGAGTCCGGAATCAGCCGGCATTGGAGAGGAAATCCTAGCAAAAATTGTGCCGATTTTGCACTTCCAGCCATGACCGTGAGCGCATGAAAGCTCACGCCGGGACGGGGCTGCGGAAAGACCACGTCCCGACGGGGTTCGGTTCGGCCTGATGCGAAAACCATACTTCAGCGGATGGCTGTGCGGTGTCGCGAGCGGCGCGCGTCGCAACGCACGCGAGTGCTGCATTGGGTCACAAAGTGACTTGTCGGTTACAGCCAAATGTCGGCAGTGGCACGCTCCTGGGGCGTCGCTTCGAACCCGCGAACCGTTGTGCTTTGCGAGTGGGTGGCGGGGTGCCCCGTGCGATCGGAATGTTCCGGGATCGGTGCGTCGGGTTTTTATCGCATGGACAAGACGCCGCCGATCGGACTGGGGACCGATCAGGACGGGTGTTCAGGCGGCTTCAGGGGCCAATGCAGCCACGCGCTCGCGCCAGTGGGGAACGTTCGGCCACTCGGCAGCAGCCACCTCGCCGGCCAGCGTTCGGGTCACCTCGCGGCGATCCAGATGCGGAGCAAACTGGTGGATGAATTCGAGCATGTATTCGCGTAGCACACTTTCCCGGCGCAGCACGATCCATGTGGTGCACAGCGGGAACAAATGATCCGCTGCCAGCGTGTGCAGGTCGTCGTCGCTCTCGTGCATCGCCATTTCGGCGAGCACGCCGATGCCGAGTCCGGCGCGAACATAGGTCTTGATCAGGTCGGCATCGCCGGCGGTCATGGCAATTTGCGGGGTCACGCCGGCCGCTTCGAATGCGCGGCGCAGCGAGGATTCGGATTTCAGGGATGACTCATAGCTGACCAGCGGCAGGTCGGCCAGATCGTCCAGCGTCGGGGGCTGCGCGCGAGCGGCCAGAGGATGCGCCTTCGGCGTGACGATGACCCGTTGCCAGCGATAGGCGGGAAAGGCGATGCCTGAAGCGGGTGGCACACCGACACTGCTGATGATCGCCAGATCGACCTGGCCGGCCTCCAGTCGGGCCAGCACTTCGGTGTCGCGGGTCGGCTGCAGGTGCACGCTGACCTGGGGATAGCTCGCACTCAGCGCCGCGATGGCAGCGGGCAGGGCAAAGCGGGCCTGGGTGTGGGTGGTGGCGATGCGCAATTCGCCGCGAGCCTCGTTGCGCAGGTTGGCGGCGATCGAGCGGATGTTGGCCGCCTCGGCCAGGATCATGCGGGCACGTTCGATCACCTGTTCGCCCGCGTGGGTCACCGCATCCAGGCTCTTGCCCTTGCGTACGAACAGCTGAAAGCCGAGTTCGTCCTCAAGCTGGCGCAGCTGCTTGCTCAACCCGGGCTGGGTGGCGTGTACGCGTTCCGCGGCCAGGGTGATGTTGAGGCCGGAGTCGGCAATGGCGATGAGGTAGCGCAGCTGGGCAAGCGTCATGGAGCAGTAATCCGTGGGCGTTCGTGGTCGATGGATGCATGGTCGGGTGCACGGCGCATACATCGCATGACGCGCTCGGGTTCGCCGCGAGGCGGCGCGGAGCAACGGCCAGAAACGGGCAGGACGGCGTGGTTCTC
>JAJXYE010000302.1 GCA_021780735.1 Pseudomonadota bacterium
GCCGATCATCTTGCCGTCCAGGATCAGCACGGCACCGACCGGCACTTCATCGTGCATCTCGCCGGCATGGCGCGCCAGCTCCAATGCGCGCCGCATCCAGCGGGCATCCTCGGCGCTGAAGGCGTGCGCCGGGCTTTGCGGCAAGGAGTCTGACGGAGCGATCGGCGGTGTTGTCGGCATGGGATGCAATGGAATCCGCGGCGATCACGGGTGCAAATCAGCGCGCGGACCTACTCCCACTCGATCATCAACAGGTCTCGCAAACCCGCATGGTTAAAGGGTTTCGCTGTGATCGACATGGGCCTTTACCGTCGCTTTTACCGTCAGAAGCGCCCGCCTTTTGCTGGTGCGGGAGATGGACCAATTTGAGGGGCGACGACGCTGGCAATACCATCATCAATCACCTTCTAGAATAGCGCAGACAAGCCTAGCGGTCTTCCTCCAATCCTCACTTCGTTGCGAGCTTAGGAGTCGCCTGTCCTCCCCGCTTGAAGCCGCGATCCCCCGCCATGAACGCCTCCAGCATATGCGGGATTAGCGTCACCGCATCGACCGTCTCACCGTAGGTCTGCGCGTGCAGTGCGGCATAGCGGTCGAGATCGGCTTTGAGCCGTGCCGGGCATGCAAAAGTCAGTTTGACGTTCTGCATGTCGGGCAGCGGCCCGAGCCGCAGCTTAGTCGCAGACGTACTCATTGCATCGGCCCTCGCTGGATAAAAAGCGGCTGGTACGGCCGCAGTACCATGTCCTTGTTCACCATCACATCTACCGGGAAGCCTGGCCGCACCGTCAGCGTCGGCTGGATGTTCAAGTTACGGCGCGTGATCTCCTGGCCGACCTGATTGGCCGTGTCTTGCGCGCTGTCGCGAAACGCAAGGACCGTACTGCCGCTGTTGATGTTGCCCTGGTTAGATATGGCCATCTGAGAACTGACGCCCAGCAGCGTGGACAACGCCGCACCGGCCAGGACGCGGCCCCAGTGCCAGTCCACGCCATCCTCCACGCCGGCGTATCCGGCAGGATCGATGCCGGGCAGCTTGTCGAGCGCGATCGAGGAGGTATCGGGCAACACCAGGCGCAGCCAGACCAGCAACACACGCTGCTGCCCGAACGCCACCTGGCTGTCGTAACGCCCGATCAGCCGCGAGCCCTGCGGGATCAGCAGGTAACGCCCGGTCGCGGTGTCATACACCGGCTGCGTCACCTCGGCGATGATCTGTCCCGGCAGGTCGGAGTTGATGCCCGTCACCAGTGCCGCCGGAATGACGGTGCCCGCCATCACCGTGTACGGCGAGGCCGGTGCCTGCAAGGTCCCGGTGTTGCTGGTAGCGGCATCGCCGCCCTTGGCCATGAACGCTTCCTTCTGATCCTGCCGGTTCTGGATGGCGGTCGGGTCGTTGGGCTGCGCGGCCGTGGACGCCGGCCCGGCTCCCATCGGATTGAATGGCCCGGCCGAGGCATTGACCGAAGGCGTGGCAACCGCCGGCATCGAGTCCGCGTCAGGCTTGCCGGTATTGCTGCTAGTGCGGAAGAACACCGCCGACCGTGCGACTTCTTCGGCCTGGCGCTTCCGGTCGATGCTTTCGGCCGACGGCCCCGGATTGCCGCCGCCAGCCGGCAACGGCGCGACGGACGCCGCGCCCCAATCTCCCGGCAACGGCGGCCCGAGCTGCGGCACGCTGGTTGCCGGCGCGGGTTTCGCGGGCAGCTTCGAGTAGTCGGCCGGCAACTGGTCAAGGTTATCGGCTTTGGCGATGCGATCGACGTTGTACAGATTGGTCTGATCGCCCGTACCGCGCCCGCCCTTCGATTGCAACGCCCACATCGATGCGCCGGCAACGGCGACCGCCAGCAACGTGGCGGAAACCGCCAGGGTGCGACGGTTGAGCCGCGTCACCGGACGCGGTGACGCGCGCAATGCGACGCCTTCGGGCGCAACCTTTGCCGCGGGCTGGGCTTCGTGGTCAGTCGTGCCCATGATCCGCTCCCGCGGCGATGCCGTCGGTGCGCTCGATGCGCACCACGGCCGCCTTGTCACCGCCGAGCCGCAGCTCGGCTGCGCCGAACAGTCGATCCACGATGTCGTAAGGCGCATGGAAACGGTAGTTCACCAGTTCGCCCTTGCCGTCCGGGCCAACCACGAACAGCGGCGGCAGTTCACCCTGCGCGATGCCGGCAGGAAACTGGATATACACGTGCTGTCCGTCATCGAAGGCACGTACCGGCTTCCACGGCGGGTTGTTGCCGGTGATCGCATAACGGAAGTGCAACTGGTCGAGCGACAGACCCGAGGCGACAGGCGCTTGCGTCTCGGCGGCCTGCGCCTGGGCCTGTAACGCCAGCATCTGATCCTTCGGGTATTGCCACGACACCGAAGCCATCCACGCCTTCGCGGTGGCGGTGAGTTCGAGGAGGTAAGTGCGCCGGCTGGTCGTGATGACGAGGTTCGTCGTGATGCCCACACGCACCGGCTTGACCATCACAGCCACACGCCGGTCTGGGCCGCTGCCGCTGGCCGTGTCGCCTACGATCCACTGCACGGTATCGCCGGCAGCGACCGTCACCAGTTCCTCGCCCGGTTGCAAGCTGATGACTGTTACGCGGCCGGGACTCGTATAGACCTGATACAGCGCGCCATCGGAGAACGGCCAGACTTGGATCGCGTTGATGTAGCCCTCGCGCGTGGGAGCCACGCTCGCCTCGGCATTGGCCTGTTCCACGCGCGCTTTCGCATCGGTCGGTTCGGGTGCCGCCTTCGCATCGGTTTCACCGGGTAGCGGCTTCATCTGATCCGGCAGTGGCAACGGCTTGGGTACTTCCACAACCGCAACCGGCTTCGCCGGCTCGGGTAGCGGTTCAGCCTTCACGGGCTCGTCCAATGAAATGGACGGCGGCGGCTTGCCTTGCGTGGCGCAGCCGGCAAGGCCGCCCAGAAGGCCGAGGAAAGCAATGGTAGTGATCGATAGTTTCATGGCTTCTTCGCTCCTTCAGGCGCGTCCAGGTCACGGCTCCAGGACAGCCCGTTGATGTAAATACCGAGGGGGTTTCGGCGCACCTGCTGCTCGGTACGCGGGGTTTGCATGACGAGAGTGAGAATCGCCGTCCATTGCTCGGTGTCGGTGGGCGTGCCGTCGTTGAAATGCTGTTCGGTCCAGCGCACCTGGAACGAGGTGTCGCTGACGCGCACCACGCTGGTGACATCCACCGATACGGAGTCCTGACCGACATGGGCGAACGGATCGTGGGTACGCGCGTAATCGTTCAACGTAGCCGCGCCCCGATCGGTGGTGTAGCCGTAGGCTTCGAGCCAGTTCTGTCGCACCACGATCGGGTCGATTGACAGCGAGCGCACGTCGGTAATGAAGCGCGCCAGGTGGTACGCGATCTGTGCATCGGTCGGCTTGTAAGGTGTCGTCGCTGCGCCGACTGCACGGACTTGCCCGGCGTGATCGACCTCGACCACGTAGGGCGTGACGCGCGACTGACCGGATTGCCAGACGAGGCCGGCAGCCATCAGCAGTGCGAGGCCCAGGCAACCGAAGGCCATCAGCCGCCAGTTCTTCGCCTGCACGCGGGCGCTGCCAAGACGTTCATCCCACACCTGCGCAGCGGCTTGATACGGTGTGGCGGGCACAGGTGACTCGCTGTAGCGCACGCCGGGTCGTGTGAAGCGCATGGCTCGCCTCCCTTATTCGTTCGAGGAATCGTTGAGTTCCGGCGCGGCACCGCCGCCGCCGTGGTCGGCCGAACGCACGACGTGCGCAGCCGTCGAGGCACCATGCGCCACGCGCTGACGGCGTTGCAGGCGCTGCGCCCAGTCGGGTGCCTTGTCATCGGATGGGGGTGGTGTGGTGGCGGCGGCTGGTGCGTTGGAGGCTTCGCCGGCGGGCGCGCCTGAAGCGGTCGTACCACCGACCGCCGAAGCCACGCGGTCCCGCACGGCGCGCGCGCCTGCGGCGACGCGCTCGCCCGCCGCCTGGGCGCCGCTGCGCGCGACATTGGCCATGCCGGCGCCAAAGGCCCGCGCACCCGTCGCACCGGATGCGGTAGCGCCAGCGCGATAGGCTGACGCGGCGCCGCTGGCGGCGCGCGCAGTGCCGACTGCGCCACGGGCGGCCAGGCGCGTTCCGGCAGCGACCGCTGCACCACCCGTCGCTACGGCCGCGCCGCCTGCGACAGCGAGCCCGGCCGCACCGAGTGCTGTGCCGGCTGCCGCTCCGGCGCCGAGCTGCGGTGCGCCCGATACCAACCCGGTAGCAATGCCTGGCCCGAAGATCCCCAAGCCCAGCATCGTGAGCGACGCCAGCATGATGGCGAGTGCGTGGTTCAGCGATGGATCGGCGCCAGCCGGGGTCTGAAACTGTCCGAAGATCGTCGAGCCAATGCCGACGATCACGGCGAGCACCAGTACCTTGATGCCGGACGATACGACGTTGCCCAGTACCTTCTCGGCGAGGAACGCCGTCTTGTTCCACAACGCAAACGGCACCAGCACGAAACCGGCGAGCGTGGTCAGCTTGAACTCGATCAGCGTTACGAAAAGCTGCACGGCCAGGATAAAAAAGCTGATGACCACCACCACCCACGCGAGCAGCAGCACTACGATCATGTCGAGGTTGCTGAAGACAGCCGTGAATCCGTGCGACATCGTGCCGACCTGTTGCAGGATCGGTTGCCCGGCCTGGACGCCGATCTGCGCGAGGCGTCCGGGTTGCAGGAAGTTGCTGATGCTCACGGTTGAACCGGCGGCGAGCAGCCCCAGTCCCGCGAACGAGCGGAACACGATGCCGGCGAGCGTGTTGAAGTTGCCGATGATGTAAGCGAAGGCGCCGACGTAGAGCGTCTTGCGGATGAGTTTCGCCAGCACTTCCTCGCCGCCCATCGCCCAGAACAGGCCCGCGAGCGTCATGTCAATGACGATCAGCGTGGCCGAGAGATACGCCACTTCGCCGTGCAGCAATCCGAAGCCCGAGTCGATGTATTGCGAGAAGACCGCGAGGAACTGGTCAATTACGGAGAGATCATTCATGGCCGATCCCCTTCCGGTGCATCGAAGCTCGCCGGAATCGGC
>JAJXYE010000369.1 GCA_021780735.1 Pseudomonadota bacterium
GCGATGGCAGCACCTCCGAGCGCATGCGGCAGATAAGCGCGATCCTGGTCGGTGCCGGTTTCGATGCCCGGCCCAGCCAGACGATCCTGCAGGACATGTGGAACAAGTGGATATTCCTGGCATCACTGGCGGGCATCACCTGCCTGCTGCGCGGCGCGATAGGCGAGATCGTCGCTGCACCCGGGGGGCGCGCCGCGGCACTCCGTCTGCTGGAGGAATGTCGGGCCGTGGCGGTGCATGCCGGCCAGGCCCCTGCCGAGGGCACCCTGCAACGCGCCCGTGGCATGCTGACCGAGAGCGGCTCGACCCTCACCGCGTCGATGCTGCGTGATCTGCAGCAGGGGTATCCGATCGAAGCCGATCACGTCATCGGCGACATGCTGGCACGCGCGGAGGCGGGGCACGTGGAGGGTTCGCTGCTGTCGCTCGTCTACGCCCACCTGAAAGTCTACGAGGCCGGCAGACTGCCGTTGCCGCAGTCATGATGCGGCACGAGGCGTGTGGATCCGAGGTAGATCATGGTGAGCGGGACTGAGCGGCATTATCATTCGCTGATGACTGCACCGACTTCTCCCGTATTTCGCCCGGCGAGCTCCGCCGATGTCGCTGCGATCGTGGCACTGGTCGAATCCGCCTACCGTGGTGAATCCGGCCTGCGTGGCTGGACCACCGAATCGCACCTGCTCGACGGTCAGCGCACCGATGCGGCCGATGTGGCGGCGCTGATCGCTCGCCCGGGCAGTCGACTGCTGCTGGCCGAATGCGATGGTCGGCTCAAGGCCAGTTGCCATGTCGAGCAACAAGGCGAGAATGGCTACTTCGGCATGTTTGCGGTCGATCCCGCCGAGCAGGGCAGTGGCCTGGGCAAGCAGGTGCTGACCGAGGCCGAACGGATTGCCCGCGACGAGTGGCATTGCCGCGCGATGCGCATGACGGTGATCGAGCAGCGCGCCGAGCTGATCGCCTGGTACGAGCGCCGCGGTTACCACCGCACCGGCCAGTACCAGCCGTTTCCCTACGGTGACGAGCGCTTCGGCATTCCCCGTCGCGACGATCTTCGCTTCGAAGTGCTGCTGAAGGAATTCGTGGTGGCAACCGCATGAATGACTGGATCAGGGTGGGCACGCGCAGCGAATTTCTGCCTGGTGAGTACAAGGTTGTCTGGGATGGCGATACGCCGATCGCGGTGTACAACATCGACGGCGCGCTGTACGCGGTTGAGGACACCTGCACGCATGATGGTGGCGACCTGGCCGGCGGCGAGGTATTCGGTTTCGAGGTGGAATGCCCGCGTCACGGTGCCCGTTTCGATCTGCGCACGGGGGCGGTGACGAAGCCGCCGGCGTACGAGCCCATCGCGAGTTTTCCGGTGCGCGAAGAGGATGGGGCGATCTGGACGCGGGATGACCGGTGAGGGGTTTGTTGACTGTTGACTGTCGGCCACTTCCGGATCGTCGCTGAGCGAATTTCATCGCAGGAAAGCTGCCTTTGCCATGAGAGTTGGGTGGCGGGTCATGCAAGCTGCACGGGCCGATGGTTACTTGCGCGCAGAGCATGCGCAGAGCGGCCGACATTTGGACTGCAAGCAGCTGGAGGCTCTTTGCCACCAGGTGATGAATCGCAAGAAACCACGTCAAGGCTGCTGCAGGCAGCCAGGTTGGGAGATAGGGTTGTTGGGCGATGGATGATATGCGCACCGGGTCGCCACACTGGCCCAACGAGTAAACACGGACTCTCTCCCCGTTCGGTCGCGGGACCATGATGGCGTTGGGACACAGACGTCAGCAGAAGTGGAAGCCTCGATGTGCAGCTGGCGCCGTTGCTGTGCGGTTATGCATTGCGAGCCCTCGTCCACTTCGTTAGTCTGGCCCGACGCATATCGCGCGCGTTCCGTGCTCAAGTGGCTGAAAGGGGAACTGAATGATCCATGTTGATGCTGTTCCGCGGTTCGTCCGCGGCAAGTTCATGTTGGTGGCGCTCTTGGCGCTGGGCTGCGCGCCGCTCGGCGCGCACGCGGCACCCGTACAGAAATTTCTCAACGGCAAGCTCGCCTGGCGCAGCATCGGTCCGGACATCGGCGGGCGCGCCATCGCGGTGGCCGGCGTGCCTGGTGAGCAGAACCTCTTCTACATGGGCGCGGTCGACGGTGGTGTCTGGAAGAGCACGAGCTACGGAGCTCGCTGGCAAAACATCACCGACGGCAAGTGGACGTCGGCCAGCGGCAGCGTCGGCGCCATCTCGGTGGCCCCGTCCAATCCCAAGGTGATCTATGTCGGGACCGGCGAGGCGGATATCCGCGGCGACATGGTCACTGGCGACGGGGTGTACAAGTCCGTGGACGCCGGCAAGACCTGGAAATACATGGGTCTGCGCGACACGCGCACCACCAGCGCGATCGTCGTCGATCCGCACAATGCGAGCATCGTCTACGTCGCCTCCATGGGCCACGTGTTCAAGCCGAACGATGATCGCGGCGTGTTCAAATCCACCGACGGCGGCAAGACCTGGAGCAAGGTGCTTTACGTCGACGCCAAGACGGGCGCCATCGACCTGGTGATCGATCCGAACGACCCCAAGGTGCTGTACGCGACCATGTGGCAGGCGCAGCGCCTGCCGTGGAAACTGACCTCCGGTGGGCCGGGCAGCGGGCTGTACAAGAGCACCGACGGCGGCGCGCACTGGACGAACCTTACCCGCAATCCGGGCCTGCCCGGGGGCACGCTTGGTCGCATGGGTGTTTCCATCGCTGCCAGCCATCCGAACATCGTCTACGCGATTATCCAGGCCAGGCATGGCGGTGTCTTCCGTTCCGACGACGGCGGCAATACCTGGACGCGCGTCAACCGCAACTGGAGCCTGCGCCAGCGCGCCTTCTACTACATGAGTATCTACGTCGACCCGACGAATCCGGACACGCTGTACGTGCCCAACGTCGATGGCGTATGGATGTCGCACGACGGCGGCAAGGCGTTCTCGCTGCTGCACATGCCGCACGGCGACGATCATACCGTGTGGATCAACCCCCACAACCCGAAGGTCCTGCTGGTCGGCAATGACGGCGGCGCGACGGTATCGACCGACGGCGGCAAGAACTGGAGCACCGAGCAGAACCAGCCAACAGGCCAGTTCTATCACGTCGCGATCGACCACGAATTCCCGTTCAACGTGTATGGCGCGCAGCAGGACGAAGGCTCATACGAAGGGCCGAGCGCGATGCCGGGCGGCGCGATACCGGTCTCCGCGTGGCACTCGGTCGCGCTCGGCGAGAGCACGTTCGTCGCCCCGGATCCCGGCAGCCGCTACGTCACCTACGGCGCCGACTACTACACCATCATGCAGCGCTACGACCGGATAACCGGCGCGCGCAAGTCCGTGAGCCCCTCGCCAATCTACCTCGACGGCGGGGACGCGGCGAGAATGAAATACCGTTTCGGCTGGACCCATCCGATCTTCTTCTCGCCGAACGATCCGAACAAGCTCTTCCTCGCCTCCCAGTACGCCATGGTCAGCGGCGACCGCGGCCGCACCTGGAAGGTGATCAGCCCGGACCTGACGCGCAACGATCCGGCGACCCAGGGACCGACCGGCGGTCCGATCGACCTGGATCAGACCGCCGCCGAAGTATTCCCTGATATTTCTGCGCTCGCCGTATCCCAAGTGGACAAGCAGGTGATCTGGGCCGGCTCGCAGGACGGACTCGTGCATGTAACGGCCAACGGCGGCGAACAGTGGAGCCTGGTCACCCCGCCGCAGCTGAAGCAGTGGGCAACCATCACCTCGATCGAACCGTCGCACTTCGCCGCGGGCACGGCCTACCTCACCGCCTCCCGGTACATGTGGGACGACGATCATCCGTACGTGTTCAAGACCTCGGACTACGGCAAGCACTGGATCGTCATGACCCAAGGCCTGCCGGATGACCAGTACGTGTTCACGGTGAAACAGGATCCGCATGAGGCCTCCCTGCTGTTCCTGGGCACAGGGAACACGGTGTATGTCAGCCTCGACGGTGGTGCGGACTGGAAACCGCTTGCCGCCAAGCTGCCGCACGTGCAGGTGCACGACCTCGCCATCGACACGCGCGAGGGAGAGGTCGTGGCGGCGACCCACGGCCGCTCGTTCTGGATCCTGGGTAATCTCGCGCTGCTCGAGCAGCTGGCGCACCAGCCGCAACCGGCTGTCGACGCGGTGTCCCTGTACGCGCCCCAGACTGCGTGGCTGACGCATGCCTACGGCCAGAGCTCCCACGCCAAGTATCGCCAGCCGGTAGGTACCAATGCGCCGTTTGGCGCGACTGTGTTCCTCCACCTGCCCGCAAACTACGACGGCAAGACACCGGCGAGCCTGACGTTCCTGGACGCGCAGGGCAAGGAGATCCAGCACTTCACCTTGCACCTGAAGGACAAGCACGCGAAGAAGCTGGCTGCCACGGTGAAGGACAACCTGTTGCCTTCGCAGGCGAAACTCATCGCCGAGAAGAAGCAGACGGCGGTGGAGCCGGGCTTCAACCGCTTCCAGTGGAACCTGCGCTACGCCGACGCCACGGACGTGATCGGCTGGGAGCCGCCCGAGGACACCGACGGCATGGTGGGCACGAGCCGTGGACCGCTGGTGAATCCGGGCCGCTACACGGTCGTCCTGCGCTACGGCAACCAGTCCCGCAAGCAGGCCTTCGAGGTGAAACTCGATCCGCGGCTGCACACCACGCCGGCGATCCTGCAGCAGAAACTCGCGATGGAGTTGTCCCTGCACAACAGCATGGACGTACTCGACAAGGACATCAACGCGGCCATCGTGCTGCGTCAACGCCTGGACAAGGCGGTTGCGGCGCACAAGCTGGACGCGTCCGCCGCCGCCCCCGCGATGAAGGAGTTGCAAGATGCGGTCGATGCGGTGGTGCAGCTTGGTATCCGCTCAAGCGAGGGCGACGTGCTGCACCATGTGCGGCTGCGCAGTTTCCTGGCTTACCTGCAATCGAACATCGGCCTTGATTACGAGGGACCGAGCCCGGCACAGATCGCTTCGTTCCATGAGTTGCAGGGCGACGCGCAGAAGGGAGAGGCCCGT
>JAJXYE010000177.1 GCA_021780735.1 Pseudomonadota bacterium
ATCGAGGCGATCGATTCTGCGTCGAAGCGCGCGGGTCTCGTCGCATTATCGTCAAGAGGCGTTTCCGCCTTATTCAAATAAACAAGACGCATGCGTTCATGCCACTTGTCGGTCCCGCAAGGGAGGGGTAATTGCACCCTGTTATATGAAAACTGCAGGCCATGAGGATCCGCTGGCCTGTCTGGATAATCAGGCGGATCCAAAACCGGAATCAATCCAGGGAGTGTCATCATGTTCTGGCTCAAGCAAATCGTGATCGGCGACGGCGAGCGCGGTCTGCTGTATCGCAACCGTCGTTTCGAGCGTGTCCTGTCGGCCGGTGTCTATCGCCTGTTCGATCCGCGCCATCGCGTGACCGTGACCGTGCACAATCTGACCCGCCCGGAATACAGCGGCGGCGATGCCGAGGTGTTGATGGCGCAGATGGACGGTGCGCTGGCCGAGAGTTTCAGCGTGGCCGACATCGGTACCGACCAGGTTGGTCTGGTGCTGAAGAACGGCAAGCTCGAGGACGTACTGGCACCGGGCACGCGCAAGCTGTACTGGAAGGGCCTGGTGCCGGTCGAGGTGCAGGCGGTGTCGCTGGCCGCGTCGCTGGAACTGGACGCGCGCGTGGCAACGCGTCTGCGGCAGCTCGGCGTGCTGGCCAGGGTGGCGGTGACGGTGGACGTGCCGACCGAGTCGGCCGGCCTGCTGTTCGTCGACAGCACGCTGGTGCGCACGCTGACCCCGGGTGCGTATGCGTTCTGGAACTTCGGCAAGAATGTCTCGCTGGAGGTGATCGAGCAGCGTGTGCAGTCGCTGGAGGTGTCGGGTCAGGAATTGCTGACCCGCGACAAGGTGAGCCTGCGGGTGAACCTGGCCGCCAGCCTGCGCGTGACCGATCCGGTCGCCGCGCGCACGAAGGTGGCCAAGTATGGCGACTACCTCTACCGCGAGCTGCAGTACGGCCTGCGCAAGGCGGTGTCCGGCAAGACGCTGGACGAGCTGCTCGGCGACAAGGCTTCGCTTGATGCGGACATCTTCGCCTACGTGCGCGGTCGCGTCAGCGAGCTGGGCCTGGAAGTGCTCGGTGTCGGCGTCAAGGACGTGATCCTGCCGGGGGAGATGAAGGACATCCTCAACAGCGTGGTGCAGGCGGAGAAGGCGGCCCAGGCCAACGTGATCCGCCGGCGCGAGGAGTCGAACGCCACCCGTTCGCTGCTCAACACCGCGCGGCTGATCGAGGAGAGCCCGGTGCTGATGCGCCTGAAGGAGCTCGAGGCGCTGGAAAAGGTCACCGAGAAGATCGACAAGCTGACCGTGTTCGGCGGCCTGGATGGCGTGCTGAACCAGTTGGTCAGTCTGAAGTAACAACCCGCTGCGGTCGCACGGACGTGGTCGCAACGGCTTTCTCAAGGAATGATGGAGATGAGTTCACAACAGTTTGAATGGCTGCACGCCGAGGGCAGCACCACCCCGATCAAGGGCTGGGTGCACGGCGTGCCGCTGGAAGATTCAGCGAAGCAGCAACTGCGCAATATCGCCGGACTGCCATTCGTCGGCCCGTGGGTCGCCGTGATGCCCGACGTGCATCTGGGCAAGGGCGCCACGGTGGGATCGGTGGTGCCGACCCGGGGAGCGATCATCCCGGCCGCGGTCGGCGTGGATATCGGCTGTGGCATGGCCGCGGTGCGCACCACGCTGACGGCGAAGGATCTGCCCGACAACCTGGCTCAGCTGCGTTCAAGCATCGAGCGTGGCGTACCGGTGGGCAACGGGCGGGGCGGCGAACACGGCAAGCTGCCGGACGGCATCCATGCGCGGCTGGTCGAAACCGGGCTGGCCGAGCGGCTGGAACCGATCAAGGCGAAGCACCGCAAGATCCGCACCGACAAGGTCGACAAGCAGATCGGCACGCTCGGCGGCGGCAACCACTTCATCGAGATCTGTCTCGACGAGTCGGGTGCCGTATGGGTGATGCTGCACTCCGGTTCGCGCGGTACCGGCAACCTGATCGGCAGCTACTTCATCGAGCGGGCGCGGCAGGACCTGGCGCAGCGTGTGCTGGGCTTCCAGCTGCCGGACAAGGATCTCGCTTTCTTCATGGAAGGCGAGCCGCTGTTCGAGGACTACGTCGAGGCGGTGTCCTGGGCGCAGGACTACGCCCGGGCCAACCGTGAGGCGATGATGGCGCGGGTGCTTGTCGAAATGCGTCACCGCCTGCCGAAATTCGCGCTGGCCGCGATGGCGGTGAACTGCCACCACAACTATGTGCAGAAGGAGACGCACGTCGGCGAGGAACTGCTGGTCACGCGCAAGGGCGCGGTGAGCGCGCGGCCCGGGGAGCTGGGCATCATTCCCGGCAGCATGGGCACGTGCAGCTACATCGTGCGTGGCAAGGGCAACGCCGACAGCTTCCATAGCTGCAGCCACGGCGCGGGTCGGGTGATGAGTCGTACCGCGGCGCGGCAGCAGATCACCCTGGCCCAGCACCGCGAGGCCACGGCGCACGTGGAATGCCGCAAGGACGCGGCGGTGATCGACGAGTCGCCGGCGGCGTACAAGTCGATCGACGCGGTGATGGCCGCCCAGACGGACCTGGTCGAGGTGGTGCACACCCTGCGTCAGGTGTTGTGCGTGAAGGGCTGAGTCCGGCCGGTCATGGCAAGTTGGCGCCGCTCCGCGAGGGGCGGCGCTTTTTGCATGTACCCAATGCAGCATGTCCCGTATCGTGACGGGGTGGCGGTGGCCGGCCAGGCAAATCGCAACCCGCTGTTGCCGCGTGCCTGAGCCGGGCCGCTGCGGGATAATGCGCCGTTGCCCGCCGCTCGCGGGCTCAAGCCGAGCCGATCTTGAAGAAATCCGATTTCGATTTTGACCTGCCTGCCGAACTGATTGCGCAAGCGCCGCTGGCCGAGCGATCGGCCAGCCGCATGCTGCTGCTCGACGTGGCGCGGCAGTCGATGCAGGACCGCATGTTCCGTGAGTTGCCGGATTTCCTGCAGCCCGGCGACCTGCTGGTGTTCAACGACACCCGCGTGCTGCCGGCGCGTCTGTATGGGCGCAAGGAGAGCGGCGGTGCGGTCGAGATCCTGATCGAGCGGGTCACCGGCGCGCACGAGGCCACGGTGCAGCTGGGGGTCAGCAAGAAGCCGAAGGAGGGCGGCCGGATCGAGCTGGCCGATGGCAGCCACGCGGTGGTGCTGGGGCGCGACGAGGGCTTTTTCCGATTGCGCTTCGAGGCGCCCGAGCCGCTGGAAAAGCTGCTACTGAAACTGGGCGAGATGCCGCTGCCGCCGTATATCGAGCGACATGCCGACGCCAGCGACATGGAGCGCTACCAGACCGTGTTCGCGCGCGAGCCCGGCGCGGTAGCGGCACCGACGGCTGGCCTGCATTTTGACGAGACCATCCTGAACCAGTTGCGCGAGCGCGGCGTCGAGTTCGGCTACATCACCCTGCATGTGGGCGCCGGAACCTTTCAGCCGGTGCGCGCCGATGACTTGAAGGATCACCACATGCATCGCGAGTGGCTCAACGTCGGCGCCCATCTGATCGGGCAGATACGCCGTACCCGCGCCGCCGGTGGCCGGGTGATCGCGGTCGGCACCACCGTGGTGCGCGCGCTGGAGAGCGCCAGCAAGGACGGTGAGCTGCATCCGTTCGCCGGCGAGACGCAGATCTTCATTTTTCCCGGCTACCGCTTCAGCAGCATCGACGGCCTGCTCACCAATTTCCACCTGCCACAGTCGACCCTGCTGATGCTGGTGTCGGCGCTGGCCGGACGGGAATTCATGCTCGGCGCGTATCGTCATGCAGTGGAGCAGGGTTACCGGTTTTTCTCCTATGGCGACGCGATGCTGATCCTGCCGCACGGCGCGTGATCAAGCACCGGGTGCGCGAGCCCACCCGGTGCAGGGCATGTCCAAACCCGCGATAATGGGCGGATGACTGCCATGACATTCGATCTCCACGCCACCGATGGCGCCGCGCGCCGCGGCCGGCTCACCTTCGGTCGCGGCACGGTGGAGACGCCGGCTTTCATGCCGGTAGGCACCTACGGTTCGGTCAAGGCGATGACCCCGCGCGACCTCACGGAGATCGGTGCCGAGATCATCCTGGGCAACACGTTCCACCTGTTCCTGCGGCCGGGGCTGGAGATCGTCGAGAAGTTTGGCGGGCTGCACAAGTTCATTGGCTGGGACAAGCCGATCCTCACCGATTCCGGTGGTTTCCAGGTGTTCTCGCTGGCGCACAAGCGCAAGATCACCGAGGAAGGAGTGACCTTTGCCTCGCCGGTGGATGGGTCGAAGGTGTTCCTGTCGCCCGAGGTGTCGATGCGGATCCAGACCACCCTGGATTCGGACGTCGCGATGATCTTCGACGAATGCACGCCCTATCCCGCCACGGAGAAGGTGGCCAGCGATTCGATGGAGCTGTCGCTGCGCTGGGCCGAGCGCTCGCGTCGCGGTTTCGACGAACTGAACAATCCGAACGCGCTGTTCGGCATCGTGCAGGGCAGCGTCTACGAGAACCTGCGCCGGCGTTCCGCCGCCGGGCTGGTGGGCATCGGTTTCGATGGTTATGCGGTGGGTGGACTGGCGGTCGGCGAACCGGAGGCCGAGCGCAACCATGCGCTGGATTTCACCGTACCGTTGCTGCCGGCGGACAAACCGCGCTACCTGATGGGCGTGGGTCGGCCCGAAGACATCGTCGAGGCGGTACGCCGCGGCATCGACATGTTCGATTGCGTGATGCCGACGCGCAACGCCCGCAATGGCTTTCTGTTCACCGCGCAAGGCACGCTGCGCATCCGCAACGCCAGGTTCTCCAGCGACACGCGGGTGATCGAGGAAGGTTGCGACTGCTACGCCTGTGCCGGCGGTTTCAGTCGCGCCTATCTGCGCCACCTCGACCGCTGCAACGAGATTCTCGGCAGCCAGCTCGCCACGATCCACAACCTGCGTTACTACCAGCGCCTGATGGGCGACCTGCGCGCGGCAATCGCCGCTGGCGCGCTGAGCGACTTCGTGGCGGCGTTCTACGCCGGGCGACAGGCTGCCGAGGTGGCCTGAGGCCGCGTTCGATGGCGCGGGAATGCCTCGGCTGGCGGCCCTTGCATCTTGTCCCAGTCGCCCACATGAGGGTCTGGCAGCCCGGCCGGGGCGCGCCTGCGGGCGCCGTGCATGGCCGGGGGGGGCATGGCATAATCCACGATCTTTATTCGGGCGTTCGGCGGAATTTCCTGCTGTCGCCACAACTTGCGAGACAAACAGATGAGTTTTCCGATTTCCTCCGTGATCGCCCAGGCCGCTCCGGCGCAGCCTGCGGGCGGTGGCATGTCCATGATCATCATGATGGTTGTGCTGTTCGGTGCGATGTATTTCATGATGATCCGCCCGCAGATGAAGCGTCAGAAGGAGCATCGCCAACTGGTCGCTGGCCTGGCCAAGGGCGACGAGGTGGTCACCAACGGCGGCATCGCCGGACGGGTGGAGGAAGTCGGCGAGACTTTCATCACCGTCGAGATCGCGGCCAACGTGAAGGTCAAGGTACAGAAGGGCGCGGTGCAGCAGGTGCTGCCCAAGGGCTCGCTGAAGTCTGTCTGATGGCGACGGGATGTGCCGCCCGGCCGACGTCGGCGAGGGCACTTCCCGCGGCTATTCCTCGATTGTTGCTACCGCCGCGGCCTGTTGCCGCGGCTTTGACGGGTTCATGGCATGAGTGATTTTCCCCGCTGGAAGTACGCGCTGGTCGCGTTGGTGATGCTGTTCGGCGTGCTTTATGCGCTGCCCAATGCGTTTATTCCGCTGAGTGCCGTGCAGGTCAGTGCCAATCATGGTGCGGCCCCTGTCGACCAGGCGCTGCAGCAAAAGGTGCAGTCGGCGCTGACGAGCCAGCACATACCCAACGACGGGGTGCAGGTGCAGGGCGACCACCTGCTGGTGGCCTTCGCCAATACCGACGTGCAGAAGAGTGGCTCCGATGCGATCAAGGCGGCGCTGGGTGACGATTACACCGTTGCGTTCAAGCTGGAGTCCACCGTTCCGGGCTGGTTGCGCGCGATCGGCGCGCGCTCGATGCCGCTGGGTCTGGATCTTCAGGGTGGCGTGCACTTCCTGATGCAGGTCGACCAGAGCGGTGTGGTCGACAAGCAGGAAAGCAGCTACGCGGACGATATCCGCAGCCTGCTGCGCGAAAAGAACATCCGTTATGAATCGGTGGCCCGCGACGCCAAGGGCGGGCGGGGCATCGTCGTGGTTCTGGGCTCCGCGAAAGATCGTTCGACGGCCTCCGACCTCATCGCCAACCAGTACCCCGACATCAACGTCAGCGACGGCCCCAGCACCAGCGACCGCTTCGTGCTCAATGCGGTGATCAAGCCGGACAAGCTGCGTTCGATCGCCCGTGACGCGATCACGCAGAACCTCAGCACGCTGCGCAACCGCATCAACGCGCTGGGTGTGTCCGAGCCGCTGATCCAGCAGCAGGGCGAAGATCACATTGTGGTCGACCTGGCCGGCGTGCAGGATCCCACCGAGGCGAAGAAGCTGATCGGTACCGTGGCCACGCTGCAGTACCGGCCTGGCGTCGTCGATGTGGGTGGCCACCTGGCGGCGGAAGCGGCCCGTACCGGCAACGTTCCGCCGGAAGATGCCCTCTATTACATGCGTGGCACCAAGCAGCCGGTGCTGGTCAGCAAGAAGATCATCGTCACCGGCAACGAGCTGACCAACGCCAATTCCGGCATCGACAGCCGCAGCGGCACGCCCAATGTCAGCGTCACGCTGAATGCCACCGGCGCCCGCAAGATGCTGGATTTCACCACCGACAATGTCGGCAAGCCGATGGCGGTGGTTTATGTCGAGACCACGTATGACACCAAGGTGGTCGACGGCAAGGAAGTGCGCGTACCGCGGGTCTCCGAGTCGGTGATCAACGATGCGACCATCCAGAGTCCTTTCAGCAACCAGTTCGAAACCAGCGGTCTGGGCAGCCCGCAGGAGGCGCACGAACTGGCGCTGCTGCTCAAGGGCGGCGCATTTGCGGCACCGGTCGACATCGTCGAGGAGGGCGTGATCGGCGCCAGCCTCGGCCAGGACAACATCAAGACCGGCTTCAAGGCCGTGCTGCTGGGCCTGGCGTTGGTGCTGCTGGCGGCGGCGATCTACTACAAGCTGTTCGGCCTGGTCGCCGACATCGCCCTGTTCTTCAACCTGGTGATCCTGGTCGCGGTGATGTCGATGATCGGCGTCACCCTGACCATGCCGGGCATCGCCGGTATCGTGCTGACGCTGGGCATGGCGATCGATGCCAACGTGCTGATTTGCGAACGCGTGCGTGAGGAACTGCGCAACGGTTCCAGCCCGCACGCCTCGATTCGCGCCGGTTACGAGAAGGCGTGGTCGACCATTCTGGACGCCAACGTTACCCACCTGATCGCCGCGCTGGCGCTGATCACGATGGGCAGCGGCGCGATCAAGGGCTTCGGCGTAACCCTGATGATCGGTATCCTCACCTCGCTGTTCACCTCGGTGACGCTGACCCATGCCTTCACCGCGCTGATCCACGGTCATCGCAAGCTCAAGACCCTTTCGGTGTAAGGGCGGGAATCACCATGGAAATCTTCAACCACAACAGCAATATCCCGTTCCTCGGCATGCGCAAGTACAGCATTGCCATTGCCATCTTCCTGATGCTGGCCTCGATCGCGCTGATCGCGACCAAGGGGCTCAACTACGGCCTGGATTTCACCGGCGGCGTGTCGATGCGAGTCGACTACGCGCAACCGGTGCAGGTGGCCGACGTGCGTGCGGCGCTGACCCATGGCGGGCTCAGGGACGCGGTGGTACAGAGCCTGGGTGGCACCAGGGAGGTGACGATCCGCTTCCAGCCCAAGGAGGATCCGGGTGCGGTCCAGGCCAACGGCAAGGTCAACCTGGATCGGGTCGCTGCCGACGTCATGAAGATGCTGCAGGGTGTGCGACCGGACGCGAAGCTGAAGGGCCGCGACTTCGTCAGCGCCGAGGTCGGCGCCGAGCTGAAGAGCGACGGTACGCTGGCGGCGCTGTTCGTGATCCTCGGCATCATGGCCTATCTGTGGATCCGCTTCGAGCGTCGCTTCGCGATCGCTGCCGTGGCCACCGAAATCCACGACGTGCTGGTCACGCTGGGCATCATCGCGCTGGTGCAGCGCGAGTTCGACATGACCGTGCTGGCCTCGGTACTGGCGGTGATCGGCTATTCGATTAACGACAAGGTGGTGGTGTTCGACCGCATCCGCGAGCTGTTCCGGCTGGCGCGCAAGGCCGAGCCGGAGGAGATCCTCAACCGCTCGATCAACAACACCTTGTCGCGAACCATCATCACCTCGCTGTTCACCAGCATCACGATGGGCGCGTTGTACTTCATCGGCGGTGCCGTGGTCAGCGGCTTCGCCGTGACCATGCTGATCGGCATCCTGGTTGGCACGCTGTCGTCGATCTTCGTGGCCAGCCCGATCCTGTTGTGGCTGGGCGTGTCGAAGAAGGATCTGATGCCGGTGACCCGCGACAACCCGGAGTTGGCGCGGCGTCCCTGAGCCCGCATCGGCTTCTCAGGCAGGAACGGCCCGGTTTGCAGCGGGCCGTTTTTTTTTGCGTCCCCGTGTTCCTGCAAGCATGGCAAACCGGTCAGGTTCGCAGCGCGGCGTCCAGTTGCGCCAAGCGCTGCGGCGTGCCGACATCGGTCCAGCGCCCGCCATGGCGACTGCCGTGGATCAAGCCCCTGGCGATCCCTGCGCGCAGCAGAGTCACCAGTTTGAAGCGCGGCGGCGTGGATGCCGCGTCGGCCGTGTCGGCGACGACCGTGTTCCAGTCGTGCAGCAGTTCGCGCCGGATCACGCCGATGCCGCTGAAGGTAAATCTTGGCTCCCCCGCTGCATGCAGCAGGCCCTGTGCATCCAGCGCGAAATCGCCCTGCGGATGGTGTGCCGGATTGTCGACCAGCAGCAGGTGCGCCAGCCCGGTCGGCTCGGCCGGCAGGGTGGCGAGATCGGCATCGCACCAGACGTCGCCACTGATCACCATGAACGGTTCCGGCCCGAGCAGCGGCAGCGCGTTGAGGATGCCGCCACCGGTTTCCAGTGGCACGGGGCCCTCGTAGGCGTAGCGGATGCGCAGGCCCCAGCGTGAGCCATCGCCCAGGGTGTCGGGAAACTGTTCTGCCAGATGCGAGGTGTTGATCACCACATAGCGGATGCCAGCCGCCGCCATCCGTTCCAGATGCCATTCGATCAGTGGCTTGCCGCCGACCGGCAGCAGCGGCTTGGGCGTGTGGTCGGTGAGCGGGCGCATGCGCTCGCCCAGGCCGGCGGCGAAGATCAGTGCGTGCCTCATGCGTCCGTCACCCGGGCAAGGTCACGGCCTTGAGTGTGTCGCTCCAGCAGCGCCGCGAAACCTGCCAGCTCGGGGTAGCTGCGCGCCACCGCGACCACGTAACGATAGACGCGCGGGACGTCGGCGAGGTAGCCCGGTTTTCCATCGCGGTACCACAGGCGATAGAACTGCCCGAGCACGCGGACATGGCGGTGCAGGCCGGTCAGGTCGAACCAGCGCAGGAAATGTTCACGATCGATGTCGCTGGCGATCAGGCCGGTGTCGCGCAACCGTTGCCGATAGGCTTCCACCCAGCCCTCCACGCGTTCGCGTGGCCAGGCGATGTAGGCATCGCGCAGCAGCGACGCGAGGTCGTAGGTGACCGGGCCTGCCAGCGCACCCTGGAAGTCGATGATCCCGGGACTGGCCAGCGTGCCGGCAGCGCCAGTCGGGTTGTCGTGCTCGACGATCAGCAGGTTGCGGCTGTGGAAGTCGCGGTGCACGAAGCAGCGCGGCTGCTCCAGGGCATTGCGGATGATCAGGCCGAAGGCGGCGTCCAGCACGACCTGCTCGTCGGTGTCCGGCGCATGACCCAGGTGGTGCCGCAGGAACCATTGCGGCATGACCTCCAGTCCGCTCGCCAGCATCGCATGGTCGAAGGGTGGCAGGCCGCTGCAATCCATCCGGGTCTGCATGCGCAGCAGTGCATCCATCGCATCGCCATAAAGTGCATCGGCGGTCTGCTCGCTCAATGCCGGCAGATAGAGCCGGTTGCCGAGATCCTCGATCAGCAGGAATCCCTGCTGCAGGTCGTGCGCCTGCACCGCGGGCACGTGCAGGCCGGCGGCAGCCAGCCGTCTGCCGATCTGCAGCCATGGCGCGGGATCTTCCTGCGCCGGCGGCGAGTCCATCACGATCCAGCTTCGCCCGGCATGCTGCGTGCGCCAGTAGCTGCGGAAGCTGGCATCGGCCGACGCCGGCAGCAGCGTCAACGAGGCATCGTCGAGGACGCGGCGTGTCCATTGCAGGCGGTCGTCGGCGCGGTCGTGGGTCTTCATGGGCGGGATCAGGCGGAGATGTTGCAGCTTATCGCCCGACGGCTTCGGCGAAAACCGGAAGGCGGCGGATTCAGGCAGTCTGGGCATCTTGACAGGTTGCCGGTTTGTGCTAGAGGTGGGCAACTCCGGGGGGCGGTGACCGTGTGGCGGTTGCTGGCCGGACAGATATTGCACCGACCATCGGCATCAGCATGCCAGGGGAACCGCATGGGAGAGGGCACGATCGGAATGTCCATGTCGCGGCGCCAGCTGCTGCGCATGATTGGAATGACTGCCGGCGGCGCGGCGATGTACCAGGCGATGAGCAGCCTGGGGTTCGCGGCCGGGTCGGGTTACGCCGGCCCGCCGCGGCTCAGCGGAGCACCGAAGGGTTCTTCGGTGTTGATCCTGGGCGCCGGCATCGCCGGCATGGTGGCGGCCTATGAATTGCGCAAGGCCGGCTACAAGGTGAAGGTGCTCGAATACAACGCGCGTGCCGGTGGCCGCAACTGGAGTCTGCGCGGTGGCGACCGTTATACCGAGCTGGGCGGGGCCACCCAGGAATGTCGTTTCGATCCCGGGCTCTACATCAACCCCGGCCCGTGGCGGCTGCCATATCACCACCAGGGCATTCTCGGCTACTGCAAGTTGCTCGGTGTGCAGCTGGAGTCGTTCGTCCAGGTCAACTACAACGCCTGGCTGCACAGCAGCCAGGCGTTCGGCGGCAAGCCGCAGCGTTTTCGCGCGATCCGCGCCGACTATCACGGGCATGTCGCCGAGTTGCTTGCCAAGGCCACCCAGGCCAGCAAGCTCGATGCGCATGTCACCCGCGAAGATCAGGAAAAGCTGCTGGCCTCACTGCGCGAATGGGGAGCATTGGACAAGAACTACGCCTATGTCAAAGGCGACTCAAGCAGCAGTCGGCGCGGCTATGACAAGGATCCCGGCGGCGGCCTGGCGGCGCGCCCGGTGCTTTCCGAACCGCTGCGCCTGTCTGACCTGCTCGGCTCCGGGTTGTGGGGCGCCCTCGCGCTCGGCGATCTCTACGAATTCCAGACCACCCTGTTTCAGCCGGTCGGTGGCATGGGCGTGATCGGCCAGGCCTTTGCGCGCGAGCTCGGCGCGTTGATCCGTTACAACGCCAAGGTGGTCGATATCCACCAGGACGAACATGGCGTGCGCGCCACCTTCGAGGACACCACCGCGCCGGGCAGCAGACAGTCGGTGCGTGCCGACTGGTGCGTCTGCACCATCCCGTTGTCGATCCTGGGGCAGATCCCGATGAACGTGGGCGCACCGATGGCCGCAGCGATCGCGGCGGTGCCTTACGCTCCGGCAGTGAAGCTCGGCCTGCAGTTCAAGCGTCGCTTCTGGGAGCAGGACGAGCAGATCTACGGCGGCATCAGCTACACCGACCTGCCGATCAGCACGATCGGCTATCCCAGCACGGGTTATCACGGCAGCGGCAAGGGCGTCCTGCTCGGTGGCTACGTGTGGGGCGTCGATGCGATGGAATTCACCGCGATGACCCCGCAGCAGCGCGTGGCCAGGGCGGTGGAATACGGCAGCCGGATCCACCCGCAATATCCTGCCGAATTCGACAACGGCGTGGCGGTGGCCTGGCACCGCTCGCCATTCAGCATGGGCTGTTTCGGCATGTGGACCGAGGCGACGCGGGCGCAGCATTACGACAACCTGTGCCGTTTCGATGGTCGCATCGTGCTGGCCGGCGAGCACGCGTCGTATCTTCCGGCCTGGCAGGAAGGCGCGGTGACCTCGGCACTGGATGCCATCGGCCGCTTGCACCAGCGTGCCGTGGCGGGAGGGACGCCGGCATGAACGCGGTCAACACATGGCGGCGCGTGCTCATCGGCGCTTCGGTGCTGGCCTTGCTGGTCGCTGCGGGCAGCGCACCGGTGCTGGCCCAGCAACTCGGAAGCTTCTGCGTACCGGCGCTGAAGAGTGCTGACGGGGCGCAGATCTACGCACATATCTGCCAGGGCTGTCACATGCCGGGCGGGAAAGGTGCAGTCGGTGCTGGCCACTACCCGGCCCTGGCTGGAGATCGAGCGCTGTCGTCGGCGTCCTTCGTGGCACTGACCGTACTGAACGGGCGGCGCAACATGCCGCGGTTTGCCCGGCGTGCCGATGCCGGCGAGTTCTACTTTGCCCTGCCCGTCCTGAGCGACGCGCAGGTGGCCGCAGTGACAAACTACGTGCGTACGCACTTCGGCAACCATTACCGTGGCAAGATCACCGCGGCCGAGGTCAAGGCGCTGCCTCGCTGAGCGCGCCGGTGCGGATCCACCGCGCCGGTTGCGATCGACCCGGCAGGGGTTCCGTGAGCCCCCTTTCCACGATGGCCTTCCGTGCCGCTGATCGTTCCGCTGTCGGCTTCAGCCCGGGACGCGATCCGGCACAAGCTGCCGCTCCGCAGCGGCTTGCCGATTTCCGCTGCGGTGATGTCCGATCCCGGTGCAGGCCGGCGCATTGACCCGGCCGGCTTGAATCAGTACCATTTTAGTACCGATTCAACCCTTTCGAGGCCAAGCGCCGATGCTCCGCGTCAGCCGACTTACCGACTACGCCACCCTGGTGATGACTTGCATCGCCGCGCATCCGGCCGATGTGCTCAGTACGGCGCAGATTGCCGACGAGACGCATCTGGAGTTGCCGACGGTGAGCAAGCTGCTCAAGTCGCTGAGCCACTCCGCTCTGGTCGAGTCCTTCCGCGGCGTCAATGGCGGCTATCGTCTGGCGCGGCCAGCCCAGGCCATTTCGCTGGCCGAGATCGTCGAGGCGCTGGAGGGCCCGATCGGCATGACCGAATGCGGCCTGGCCGATGGTCAGTGTGATCGCGAGGCGCAATGCGGCGTGCGTGGCAGCTGGCAGCGGATCAACAACGTGGTGGATCAGGCTCTGCGCGCGGTCAGTCTGGCCGACATGCTCAGGCCGACGCCGGTCAGACGAAAAATTGCCGTCAGCGTGACTACTGGCGAGGCGGTCACCGAATGAGCAGTCAGATGAACAATGAAAGCAGCGGCGCCAACGCCTTGCGCGACAACGCCGGCGTGGCCGAGGTACTGGGACGCACTTATTCGGCCGGTTTCATCACCGACATCGAGATGACCGGCCTGCCGCCGGGACTGGATGAGGAGACGGTGCGCCAGATCTCGGCGATCAAGGGCGAGCCGGTGTGGATGACCGAGTGGCGGCTGGACGCCTTCCGGCACTGGTTGACCATGCCGAAACCCGACTGGGCCAAGCTCAACATCGACCCGATCGACTACCAGGCGATCAGCTATTACGCCGCACCCAAGGCCGGCCCGAAGTCGCTGGACGAAGTGGATCCGGCGCTGCTGGAAACCTACGAGAAGCTCGGCATCCCTCTGCACGAGCGCGCGGCGCTGGCCGGCGTGGCAGTGGATGCCGTGTTCGACTCGGTCTCGGTCGGCACCACCTTCCGCAAGCAGCTGGCCGAGGCCGGCGTGCTGTTCTGCTCGATGAGCGAGGCGATCCGCGAATATCCCGAGCTGGTACGGAAATACCTGGGCAGCGTGGTGCCCACCGGCGACAACTTCTTTGCCGCGCTCAACTCGGCGGTGTTTTCCGATGGCAGCTTCGTCTTCATCCCGAAAGGGGTGCGCTGCCCGATGGAGCTGTCCACCTACTTCCGCATCAACGCGCAGAACACCGGTCAGTTCGAGCGCACCCTGATCGTGGCCGAAGAGGGTAGCCACGTCTCCTACCTGGAGGGCTGCACCGCACCGAAGCGCGATGAAAACCAGCTGCATGCCGCGGTGGTCGAGCTGGTGGCGCTGGAGGGCGCGCAGATCAAGTATTCCACCGTACAGAACTGGTATCCGGGCGACGAGAACGGTGTCGGCGGCATCTACAATTTCGTGACCAAGCGCGGCGACTGCCGCGGCGACGATTCGAAGATCAGCTGGACCCAGGTCGAGACCGGCTCGGCCATTACCTGGAAATACCCCAGTGTGGTGCTGCGCGGTGATCGCTCGGTGGGCGAGTTCCATTCGGTGGCGTTGACCCATCACCACCAGCAGGCCGACACCGGCACCAAGATGATCCACCTCGGCAGGCACACCAAGTCGAAGATCGTCTCCAAGGGCATCAGTGCCGGGCGGAGCTCCAACAGCTACCGCGGTCTGGTGAAGATGGAGAAGGGCGCCGAAGGCGCGCGCAACCATACCCAGTGCGACTCGTTGCTTATCGGCAAGCAGTGCGGCGCGCATACCTTTCCGTACATGGAAGTGAAAAACCCAAGCGCAATCGTCGAGCATGAGGCGACCACGTCGAAAATCTCCGACGAGCAGATGTTCTACTGTCGCGCGCGTGGCATCAGCGAGGAAGACGCCGTGTCGATGATCGTCGACGGTTTCTGCAAGCAGGTGTTCCGCGAACTGCCGATGGAGTTTGCGGTGGAGGCGAAGAAGCTGCTCGAGGTGTCGCTGGAAGGCGCGGTCGGATGATGGATGTCGCATCAAGCCCAAGCGAATCGCGACTGCGCCTGCGGGCGGCGCGCAGGCAGGATGTGGCCGAGATCCTGACCCTGATCCGCGAGCTTGCCGATTACGAGAAGCTGCTGCACGAAGTGATTGCCGACGAAGCCGATCTGCGGCGCGACCTTTTCGGCGCCACGCCACGTGCGCATTGCGATATCGCCGAGTGGGATGGCGAGGTCGCCGGATTCGCGCTCTGGTTCTACAACTACTCCACCTTCAACGGTCGTGCCGGCATCTATCTGGAAGACTTGTTCGTGCGGCCGGCGTTTCGCGGAAACGGCATCGGCAAGTCGCTGATCGCCGGGCTGGCGCAGCGCTGCGTCGACGAATCCCTGCCACGGCTGACCTGGTCGGTGCTGGACTGGAACCAGCCATCGATCGCGTTCTACGAATCCATCGGTGCCAACGTCATGCGCGAGTGGCTGTGCTGCCGCATGAACCGTGAGGCGATTGCCGCGCTGGCGCAGACCATCTCGACTGACGTCGCTCCTTGAATGAAACTCTCCAGGCGTTTGCCATGACCATGCTGAAAATCGAAAACCTGCACGCCCGCGTCGAGGGCAGGGAAATCCTCAAGGGCCTCAGCCTCACCGTCAACGCGGGCGAAGTGCACGCGATCATGGGGCCCAACGGTGCCGGCAAGTCGACCCTGGGCAACGTGCTGTCCGGTCGCGACGGCTACGAGGTGACCGAGGGCACGGTGAGCTACAACGGCGTCGACCTGCTCACCCTGGCGCCGGAGGCACGCGCCGCGGCCGGCGTGTTCCTGGCGTTCCAGTACCCGGTGGAGATTCCCGGGGTCAACAACACCTATTTTCTGCGCGCGGCGCTCAATGCACAGCGCAAGGTGCGTGGCGAGAAGGAGCTGGACTCGATGCAGTTCCTCAAGCTGGTGCGCGAGAAGCTGAAGGTGATGCAGATCTCCGACGAGCTGCTGCATCGCGCGGTCAACGAAGGCTTCTCCGGCGGCGAGAAGAAACGCAACGAGATCTTCCAGATGGCCGTGCTTGAGCCGCAACTGGCAATTCTCGACGAGACCGACTCCGGCCTGGACATCGATGCGCTGAAGCAGGTGGCGCAGGGCGTCAACACGCTGCGCTCGCCGCATCGCGCGTTCCTGATGATTACCCATTACCAGCGCCTGCTCGACTACGTCGTGCCGGATTTCGTGCATGTGCTGGCCGACGGTCGCATTGTCGAGAGCGGCGACAAGTCGCTGGCGCTGAAGCTCGAGGAGCACGGTTACGCCGATATCGGCGCGGGAGCCGCGGCATGAGCCAGCCGGCACGCCTGCCCCTGTTCGAGTCCTTGCTGGAGGCATCCCTGCCATCGAGCGGCATCGCCTGGCTGGACGCGGCGCGACAGGAAAATCTGCAGGCATTCGCCGAGGGCGGCCTGCCTGATACGCGGGTGGAGGCATGGAAGTACACCGCGCTGCGCGCACTCGGCCAGCGCCGTTTCGCCACGGTGGACACGGCGGCTGCCGCCGCCACGGTGGATCCGGCGCGCCTGGCCTTGCCCGGTGTCGACGGGATGCGCCTGGTCTTCGTCAACGGCGTGTTCAGCGCCGAGCTGTCGCGCCTGGACGACATGCCGGCCGGCGTGACCCTGCAGCCGCTGTCGCAGGCGCTGCGCGGCGACAGCGAAGCGCTGCGCTTTTCGCTGTCGCGTCACTACCGCGAGCCTGGCGACGCGTTTGCGCGGATCAATGCCGCCAGTGCGCGTGACGGCGTGGTGTTGCGCGTAGCCGCCGGGGTGAGGATCGCCAGGCCGGTGCAACTGGTCTTCGTCGGTGCTGCCACCGGCAGCGAGCTGGCCTGGCATGCGCGCAACGTGATCGAGCTGGCTGAGGGCGCCGAGCTGAGCCTGGTCGAACAACACCTGGGCGGTGACGAGGCGAACCAGTTGGCAACCCTGGTCTGCGATGTCGAAGTGCGCGCGGGCGCGCGTCTGCAGCTTGCCCTGCTGCAGAACGCGGCCAGCGGTTGCAACCTGATCCGGCGCAGCAGCCTGCGCCTGCACGCAGGTGCCGAAGTTGGCATGCACGTGCTTGAGCTGGGCGGCGCGCTGGTGCGTCACGACCTGCAGGCCGAGCTGATCGGCGACGCGGCGCGGCTGCATACCCGAGGCGTGTTCATGCCGCACGGGCGGCAGCACATGGACACCCAGCTGGCGATTCGCCACCAGGCCTTGAATACCACCTCGAACTCGACCTGGCGCGGCGTCGCCAGCGATCGCGCGCGCGGCGTGTTCCGTGGTGCGATCGTGGTGGCGCCAGGCGCCGACGGCAGCGATGCCAGCCTCGGCAACAAGAACCTGTTGCTGTCGGCCAGCGCCGAGATCGACACCAAGCCGGAACTGGAGATTTACGCCGACGAAGTGAAGGCCGCGCATGGCGCCACGGTCGGCCAGCTCGATGAGCGCAGCCTGTTCTACCTGCGCTCGCGCGGCATGGTGCTGGCCGAGGCGCGCGCGCTGCTGACTGCCGCGTTCTGCCGGGCCATGCTGGACGACCTGCCGAACGAACCGCTGCGCGAGCATCTGTCAACCCTGCTGCTCGACCAGCTGCCGATGGCATGAGCACCTCGGCGACGTTGTCCCGTAGCGCCTGCTTGCCACCCAGGGAGCAAGGGTGAGGAGCCTCGCACGCGTACCGAACTCAATCGAAGCGAATTGACCAGCCCATGACCACAGCCACCAGCACGCCCACCGTTTTCGACGTTCAGCGCATCCGCGCGGATTTTCCGCTGCTTGCGCGCAGCGTGCACGGCAAGCCGCTGGTGTACCTGGACAATGCCAACACCAGCCAGAAACCGCTGGTGGTGATCGAGGCGGTGAACACGCACTACCGCGAACACAACGCCAACGTTTCCCGTGCCGTGCACCAGCTGGGCGAGGAAGCCACCGCGGCGTATGAAGGCGCGCGCGACAAGCTGGCGCGGTTCATCAACGCCGGCTCGCGCAATGAATTGATCCTCACGTCCGGCACGACCCAGGCCACCAACCTGGTCGCCTACAGCTATGCGCTGCCGCGGTTGGCGCCAGGCGATACCGTCCTGACCACCGTGATGGAGCACCATGCCAACATCGTGCCGTGGCAGCTGGTCGCCCAGCGCAGCGGCGCTGCGGTAAAGGCGGCGCCGATCGATCAGCGCGGCGAGCTGATCGTCGAGCAATACATCGAGATGCTGACGCCGGAAGTGAAGCTGGCGTGCGTCACCCATGTCTCCAACGTGCTCGGCACGGTCAATCCGGTGCGCGAGATCGCCAGAGAGTGCCGCAGACGCGGTATCCCGTTGCTGGTCGACGGTTCGCAGGCGATACCGCACCGGCCGGTCGACGTGCAGGCGCTGGGCTGCGATTTTTATGCGTTCACCGGCCACAAGATGCTGGGGCCGACCGGTACCGGCGCGCTGTGGGCGAAGCGTGAACATCTCGAGGCGATGCCGCCGTTCTTCGGCGGCGGCGAAATGATTCGCGAAGTGCGTTTTGATGGCACCACGTTCGCGGCGCCGCCCCACAAGTTCGAGGCCGGCACGCCGAACATCGCCGGCTTCGTCGGACTGGCCGCCGCCATCGACTATTACGAATCGGTCGGCTTCGCGGCGATCCACGCCTGGGAGCAGCAACTGCTGGCCTACGCCAGCGCGCGTCTGCGCGAGATCCCCGGCCTGCGCATCGTCGGCGAGGCGGCCGAGAAGGAGCCGGTGATCTCGTTCCTGATCGAAGGCGCGCAGGCCACCGACATGGCCACCCTGCTCGACCTGGAAGGCGTCGCCGTGCGTTCGGGGCATCACTGCGCACACCCGCTGATGCAGTTCTTCGGCGTGCCGGCCACGTTGCGCGCTTCGCTTGCGTTCTACAACACGCGCGAGGAAATCGACTCTTTCATCGTGGCCCTGCTCAAGGTGCGCAAGCTGCTGCGTTGAGCCGGCCTCGGGCATAATTCCGGCTGGACTCCCTATCGCCCACTGACCATCTTCATGTTCGCGACGCTGCCTCAGTTCATCCGCATACCGTTGGCGCTGCTGTTCCTCGCGCTCAATATCCTGCTGCACGTGACGTTCCTGTTCGTCTTCACCCTGGTCAAGCTGATCGTGCCGATTCGCCCGATCCGACAGGCCTGCTCGCGCGTGCTGGTGCTGATCGCGGAGAGCTGGATCGGTGTCAACAACCGCCTGTTCGACGGCTTCACCCGCATCCGCTGGCAGGTAGAGGGGCTGGCTGGCCTGCGCCGCGACGGCAATTACCTGGTGCTGTGCAATCACCAGAGCTGGGTGGATATTCCGGTGCTGCAGAAAGTGTTCAACCGGCGCATCCCGTTCCTGCGCTTCTTCCTCAAGCAGCAGCTGATCTGGGTACCCCTGCTGGGGCCGGCGTGGTGGGCGCTGGATTTTCCGTTCATGAAGCGCTATTCGAGGGAAACCCTGGTGCGCCATCCGGAGCTGCAGGGCAAGGATCGGGAGGCTACCCGTCGCGCCTGCGAAAAGTTCCGGCACATGCCGGTGTCGGTCATGAATTTTGTCGAGGGCACCCGCTTCACACCGGCCAAGCACAAGGCGCAGTCCTCACCGTACCGCTATCTGTTGCGGCCCAAGGCCGGTGGCCTGGCGTTCGTGCTCGATGCCATGGGCGAAGCGTTGCACGCGATCGTGGACGTCACCATCGTCTACCCGGAAGGCCCGTGCACGCTGATGGACCTGATCGCCGGCCGCGTGCACGACATCCGGGTGCATGTGCGTGAGCGTCCGATCGACACTACGCTGATCGGCAGCTACGACGAGGACGCGGCGTTTCGCGGCCGGGTCAAGTCCTGGGTGAATACCTTGTGGAGCCAGAAGGACGCCCAGGCGGCAAGCATGCAGGCAGCGGCGAAGGTCGAGCCAGCGGCGGGAGAGTGACATGCGCATCCTGATGCTTGGTGCCGGCGCCACGGGTGGTTACTTCGGCGGCCGACTGTTGCAGCACGGTCGCGACGTGACGTTTCTGGCGCGGCAGCGCCGCGCGCAGCAACTGGCGCGCGACGGCCTGGTGATCCGCAGCGGCAGCGGCGACGCGGATCTGCCGCCGCCGCCCACCGTGCTGGCGGCGGATCTGCGTGCGCCATATGACCTGATCCTGCTCAGTTGCAAGGCTTACGGACTGCAGCAGGCGATGGCCGACATTGCCCCTGCGGTGGGTCCGCAAACCGTCATCCTGCCGCTGCTGAACGGCATGCAGCAGCTGGATCTGCTCGATCAGCGCTTTGGTGCCGGACACGTGCTTGGCGGCCTGTGCTTCATCGCCGCCACGCTCGACGGGCAAGGCGTCGTGCGGCATCTGAACGACATGCACGGCATGACCTTCGGCGAACGCGATGGCAGCACCTCCGAGCGCATGCGGCAGATCAGCGCGATCCTGGTCGGTGCCGGTTTCGATGCCCGGCCCAGCCAGACGATCCTGCAGGACATGTGGAACAAGTGGATATTCCTGGCATCACTGGCGGGCATCACCTGCCTGCTGCGCGGCTCGATCGGC
>JAJXYE010000388.1 GCA_021780735.1 Pseudomonadota bacterium
CGGCATGCTCAGCCATGAGCTGAGCATGGGCGCCAGCACGTTCCAGCGCACGCTCAACCAGCGTCCGTATGTGTACGACTACGTCGGCACCGCCAATATCGGCGAGGTAAACCCGCCCTACTTCGCGCCATCGCCGAACCAGCCCGGCGCGCCGGCGCGCCGACTGGACAGCTGGCAGCGCTCGCTGTTCGCGCTGGATCGGGTGCATCTGGGCTCGCAGTGGCAGGTACTTGCGGGCGGGCGCTACGTGTGGGTGAACGAGAGCGCCTTCGACGACACTGGCACACTGCAGCGCCACACCGTGGAACACAAGCTGCTGCCGCAGGCCGCCGTGCTGTGGCAGCCGAATGCGGCACTGACCACCTACATCAGCTACAGCGAAAGCCTGTCGCTGGGTGGGCAGGCGCCGTACTGGACGTCCAACGGCGACGCCGTGCTGGCACCGCTGCTGGCGCGCCAGGTCGAAGCGGGGGTGAAATACGCGGTGAATCCGGCATTGAGCCTGCAGGCCGCGCTGTACCGGATCCACCAGCCCTACCAGTTCGCCCGGCCGGACAATTCCGCCGCTGGCTTCACCTTCGTACAGCAAGGCGAGGAGGTGCACACCGGGCTCGAACTCGATGCCGCCGGGCAGGCCAGCGAGAACCTGCAGCTGACCGCCAGCATCAACCTGATCCAGGCTCGCGCACAGGGCACCGGCACGCCCGCCTACGAAGGCCACCAGATCGTCAACGTGCCGCGTCTGCGCACGTCGGCCTATGCCGACTACCGCCTGCCGTTTGCGCATCATTTCAGCCTGCTCGGCGGCTGGCGCCATGCCAGCGCGAACACGGCCACGCCAAACGGTCTGGTGCGCGTACCGGCCTACGACGTGTTCGATGCCGGCCTGAAATATGCGGGTGAGTGGAACGCTCACGCACTCACCTTGCGCCTGAACATCGACAACGTGTTCAACCATTTCTACTGGCGCGATACCGGCACCTCCGGCGGCGACAGCTACCTGTTTCCGGGCGCGCCGCGACTGGCCCGACTCTCGCTCAGCTACGATCTCTGAGATGACCTGGATCGAACTCATCGGCGCCCTGCTCAGCGTCTGGGCTGTCTGGCTCACCGCCAGGCGGCACCCCTGGTGCTGGCCGATCGGGCTGCTCTCGGTGGCGGTCTACCTGTGGATCTTCGTCGATGCGAAGCTCTATTCCGATGCCCTGCTGCAATTGACGTTTGCCGGCCTGCTGGTCTACGGCTGGCGCCGCTGGATGCAGCACCTGGGCGGCGATGGCCGCGTGCAGGTGGCGCGTCTGCCGCGTGGAGACGCCGTCGGCCATTTGCTGCTCGGCGCACTGGGCGCCGTCACACTGGGCTTCGCCATGCATCGCTGGACCGACGCCGCCCTGCCCTGGCTGGACTCCGCGCTGACCAGCTTCAGCCTGGTGGCGCAGTGGTGGCAGGATCGCCGCCACACTGCCGCATGGTGGCTGTGGATCGCGGTCGACACGATCTATGTGGGCGAGTACGTCTACAAGCACCTGCTGATCACCTCGGTGCTGTACGCGGGTTTCATCGTACTGGCCGTGATCGGGTTGCGCGCGTGGCAGCAGGCCGCCATCAAACCGGTAGCCGACGCCGCCTAGCCAGCGGCGGGGTTGCAGTCCGTCGCCCGAATCACCAGCATGATCGGCTCCATTCCCCATTCCAGGAAAACGCCTCGTGTCCGGTCTCTCAGCTTTCCCCATCACCAGCCGCTGGCCCGCGCAGTATCCGGAGCGGATCCAGCTCTATTCGCTGAACACCCCCAACGGCGTGAAGGTGTCGATCATGCTGGAGGAAACCGGCCTGGCGTACGAGCCGCACCTGGTCGACATCACAAACGATGAGAGCCACACGCCCGAATTCCTTGCACTCAATCCCAACGGCAAGATTCCCGCGATCATCGATCCCGATGGTCCCGACGGTGCGCCGCTGGCGCTGTTCGAGTCCGGCGCGATCCTGCTGTACCTGGCCGACAAGTGCGGCCGCTTCATTCCCGCCGCATCATCCGGTCGTTGGGAATGCATCCAGTGGCTGTTCTTCCAGATGGCATCGATCGGCCCGATGTTTGGCCAGGTCGGCTATTTCAACATATTCGCCGGCCGCGAGATGGCCGACAAACGCCCGCTGCAACGCTACGTCGCCGAATCGAAGCGTCTGCTCAACGTGCTCGAAGGACGCCTTGCAGGCCGTCGCTGGATCATGGGCGAGGATTACAGCATCGCCGACATCGCCACGATCGGCTGGGTGAACAATCTGATCACCTTCTACGAGGCGCGCGAACTGGTCAGCTACGACGATCTGGTTCATGTTCCCGCCTGGCTCGATCGGGCACTGGCACGGCCCGCCGTCGTGCGCGGATTGCAGATTCCCGCGCGCGACTGAGCCGGCCCACAACCGGCTGGACACCAACATCGCGCAAGCGCAAGCTCAACGGCAAGACAGCGACACGTTCCCCCATCCACGCCGCATTAAGCCGTGTTGTCGCAGAGTAAGCGCTGCCATGAACACTTTGATTGCCAGAATCGGTCTGCCGGGCTTCGCCATCGTGCTTTTGCTGATGGCGCCAGCGGCCAGCGCGCAGAACATCTACAAGTGCATGCAGGGTGGAACGGTCGCCTACACCGATCATCCCTGCCCAGGCGGCAAGGGCGAGTTGCTGCACAGGGCCGACGACAGCGAAGTCATCGACCAGTATCTGCGCCTGGGCCAGCAGAACCTTGCCCGGAAATACGCCGATGCGCGCCACCTCGACGCGCTCTATCAGGCGCGCCTGGCGACCTATCAGCAAGATCAGCAGGAAAAGGCCCAACGCGCGCAGGACGAGGCCCTTGCTGCCCAACAGCAGCAGGAGGAGTCACGCCAGCAGGCGCTGTTCAATCAGGCCGCCGAGCGCAACCGGCTGCAGGCCGAGAACAACGCCCTGCGCCAGCAGAACGACCAGTACCGCGACGAACTGACCCAACCCGCGACCACCTATGTGCCTGCCTACTGGGGCGGTGCCGCGGCGCCTTACCCGCGTCGGGCGCATGATCACGATCATGACGGCGATCACGGACACCATCCGCTGCCGAAAGAGCCGACATTCCATCCATGCACCCAGCTCGCCGGAGGCCGGGTGCAGTGCTGATGGCCTGAGGGAACCACTTGCGGATCACGGCATCGGATTGCCATGCAGGCGGTTTGGTCACGACCGCATCCGGGCGATCCGGCATGCCGCTCTCACATCGACTCGTTTGCCTTTGCCGCGTCCAGATTCGCCATAGTGGCGGATGATGGCGCTTCGGACTGCTGCAACCGGGCGGCCACGGCTGCGGCTTCACGCAGCACACGCAGCATGTTTCCCCCCGCCAGCTTGCCCAGGTCTTCATCGCTCCAGCCACGTCGGGCCAGTTCCTTGAGCAGATCCGGAAACTTGTCCACGCCATCCAGTCCCAGCGGAGTATCGGGAATGCCGTCGAAGTCCGAACCGATGCCGACGCAATCGACGCCGGCTATCCGACGTATGTGCTCGATGTGATCGGCGACCATCGCCAGCGTGACGACGGGCTTGGGATGGAGGCGGTCCCATGCGGCCAGCGCCGCCCTGGCACGCTCGGGTTGGCCGATGTAGAGGCCCGCATAGGGAGGCGCGTTGAAGCGCGTCTGCTCGGCGGCACGATCCGCTTCCCAGCGATTGCGTTCGGCGGAGACATAGGCCGTCGCAAAGGTCACCATGACCATACCGTGGTTGCGTGCAACCATCTTCAGCACATCGTCCGGGACGTCTCGCGGATGGTCGTCCAGCGCGCGTGCACCAGAGTGCGAGAAAATCACCGGCGCGAGCGACGCCTTCAATGCGGCGCGCATCGTGTCTGGCGAGACGTGGCTCAGGTCGACAAGCATGCCGAGCCGATTCATTTCGTGTACCACGGCACGACCGAATGGGGTCAGGCCGTGGTGCTTCGGCGCATCCGTCGCCGAATCGGCCCAGTCGTTGTCCAGGGTATGCGTCAGCGTCATGTAGCGCGCACCCAGTGCATACATCGTGCGCAGCACAGGCAACGAATCATCGATCTGATGGCCACCTTCGATGCCGATCAGCGAGGCGACGCGACCCGCCTTGAAGGCACTGATGATGTCGTCTGCCGAATAGGCCATCTGCAGATCGTCCGGGTAGCGAGCCACCATGCTGCGAACGATGTCGATCTGCTCAAGGGTCATCTTCACCGCAGCCGGGCCGGTGACCGTCGGCGGAATCCAGACCGACCAGAACTGGGCCCCCACGTGGCCGCGACGAAGCCGCGGAATATCCGTCATCAAAGGCATCGGCATCTCGCCGTTGCGCGCCGTCAATGGCAGTCTGGACGTATCGACGCGCAGGTTCACCCCGTCGGCACTGCCAAAACGCTCGCGGATTTCCCAGGCCAGATCGTTGTGGCCATCGATAAGCGGCGTTTGCTCCAGCACGCGATCGATTCGTGCCGAGGGATCCGGGCTGGCGGATTGTGCCCTCGCGCACGGCGCTGACATGGCTGCCAGCGCCAGTGCGCACGCCACAACAATCGGCTTCACGCTCACCGTATGGGTCATGATCCTCACCTGCGGGTTGATTGACGAATTGATCGGCTGAAATGTCCGCACAAACCACGACCCGGTGCCGGACGACGGGATGCGCACAGGCAGGCTATGCCAGGCTCGGGGAAATGATTGATGCTCACGCCGCGACTGGCTCCTGCAAGATGGCATCGACCAGGCGGCCAAACGCCGCGCCGCCACGCATGGGGTCGGCCACGGGCAGCCCCAGGCGCACGCTCTCCTGCAGACAAAGCTCCTCTGCCGCAGGCGCAGGCAGCTTCGCCGTGTTGAGGCTGACGCCGGCACAGCGGATCAACGGGTTGGTGCGGCGGCCGAGGCGTATCGTCATGTCGATCACCTCCTCGATCGTCGGCAACGAAAATCCGGGATGACCGAGCACGTGGCTGCGACCCGGC
>JAJXYE010000009.1 GCA_021780735.1 Pseudomonadota bacterium
GAGGCGGTGGCCGCGTTCGAGCGCGAGGGCTATGCGGTGGAGACGCACGCCGGCGCGCTCGACGAGGCCGCGCTGGCCGCGCGCATCGGCGATGTCGCCATCCTCGGCATCCGCTCCAAGACCCAGCTCAGCGCGCGCGTGCTGGCCGAGGCCAGACGCCTGCTGGCGGTGGGCGCGTTTTGCATCGGCACCAACCAGATCGACCTGGCCGGCTGCCAGCGCCGCGGCGTGGCTGCCTTCAACGCGCCCTACAGCAATACGCGTTCGGTGGTCGAGCTGGCGCTGGCCGAGATCATCCTGATGATGCGCAACCTGCCGGCCAAGCTGCGCCAGATGGGCGCCGGCGTGTGGGACAAGTCGGCGCGCGGCGCGCACGAGGTGCGCGGCAAGCGGCTGGGCATCGTCGGTTACGGCAACATCGGCATGCAGCTGTCCGTGCTGGCCGAATCGATCGGCATGCAGGTGTGCTTCCACGATCTGGCCGAACGGCTGGCGCTGGGCACCGCGCGCAAATGCGCCACGCTGGACGAACTGCTGGAGCAGTCCGACGCGGTCAGCGTGCACGTGGACGGGCGCAAGCAGAACCGCAACCTGATCGGTGCCGCCGAGTTCGCACGCATGCGGCCCGGCGCGCTGTTCCTCAACCTCAGTCGCGGCCACGTGGTCGATCTCGACGCGCTGCATGCGGCGCTGGCCAGCGGCCATTTGCGCGGCGCCGCGCTGGACGTGTTCCCGGTCGAGCCGGCCGCCAACGGCGATGCCTTCGAGCATCCGCTGCGCGCCCTGCCCAACGTGCTGCTGACGCCGCATATCGGCGGCAGCACGCTGGAGGCGCAACAGGACATCGGCCGCTTCGTCAGCAGCCGCATCATCGACTACGTCAACACCGGCAGCAGCGAGGGCAGCGTCAACCTGCCGGGACTGAAGCTGCCGCCGCAGGCCGGCGCACACCGGCTGATGCACCTGCACGAGAACGTGCCGGGCATCCTCGCACGCATCAATCAGGCGCTGGCCGAGCACGGCGCCAACATCCTCGGCCAGTACCTCAAGACCGACGAGCGCCTGGGCTACGTGATCACCGACATCGACAGCCGCTACTCGGCCGCACTGACCCGCGCCATCCGCGCCATTCCGAACACGCTGCGCTTTCGCGTGCTGTATTGACAGGCTCGAACTGGGTCACTCTGGACCTCCACTCTGAGCCGCGCGCAAGGTCAGCCGGCTTTGTCACCCTGAGCCGCGCGAAGGGTCTTGCACACGACCACATTCCAGTTTTCGGGACGTCTGCCGCGGAAAAGATCCTTCGGAATGCGCCCTCATCAGCAAATCCGCAGTCACCTGTTGGGCTGCCCCCGGCGCGCATGAGCCCAAAAAATGGGCGGCCCGCAGGCCGCCCTTCGAAGTGAAGCAGATGACGCGGGCGATCAGTTGCCGTTGTCGCCGTTGTTGCCCCACGTGTTCTGCTTGCCGTTGACGTCGTAGTTGGTGAGGTTGCTCACCGTACCCGAGATGTTGTTGCGGTTGAGGCTGGTGACGACCAGGTTCGGGAAGTACGAGGTCACGGTCAGGCGCCACTTGCCGGTCGGGATGCCCAGCGCACCCGTCAGGCCTTTGGCGGTATTGCCGTTCTGTAGGTCGTCCGCGGTGAGCTGGATCGACTGTCCGGCACCGAGGGTGAAGCTAATCTGACCGGTTCCAGGATTGCCGGCGTCATCGACGCCGGTGATGAAGACCGGCCCGCTCGCAGGCCCGGTATCACTGATGCGCAGGAAGCTCTGCTGGGTTGTGTTACCGGCCGGATTGAAGGTGTAAACGCGCACCACCGGACCGTTGTACTGCAGGGACAGGAGGTTGCAGCCTGGCGGTAGTGTGTCGGTGATGCCATTGCGTGTGTAAGTAGTCTGTTGCACCACCGGTGTCGCGTCGATCGGGATCAGGTTGTTGGTGGGTACGCTGAAGAGCGGAAGACCAGCGAAGCCGTAGGAAGCGTTGGGGACCTGACCGGGCGTGTAGCTGATGGTCAATCCATTGCTGCTAATCACAGCAGGAATCGCAACAAATGGACCGTAAGCCATGAAACCGGCGAAGGCGCCCGCTTGGTTAAAGGCTCCGAACGGACCCTGAATCGTGGTCACGATCTGATCCGTGGGCTGGACCGTGAAATAGCTGAATGCCGGGTTCCAGTAGGGTCCCGACAGATATTCGAATGCGCCAGGATTGAAGCTGTTGGCGTTCAGGGCACCGATTGCCCCGGTCGTTGAAAAGTACGTCCGGCTCGGATGTTGCGTATTGGTGCCGACGTCAATCCGCTCGCTGGATGGGCTGAAGAAAGGCACGATGCAATAAGGGACAAACGGCTGCCCAGAAACGAGCACGGGCTGTGAGACGGGGTTAAGGATAGGGGTGGCGCTGACGGGGTCGAAGAACTGGTAGTTCTCGCTGACCGTCTGTCCGAGGGTTTGCAAGGCGGCGAGATTGTTGAGGGCATGGCCGCTGCTGGCATTGAGCTCGGTATTACCGGGATTGAGGTAGAGCACGACACCGTTGGTGATGGCCGGCACCGGATTGGAGCTGGGGGGATTGAAACTGACGACGGCGAAGTTACTGCCGGTGCCGCCGGCGCCGAGGGTTACCGTCCAGCCTGAAGGCAGGGATGGCCCTGCGGTGAAGGTGGGTGTCGTGGCAAAGGTGGCGGAACCGGAGAGGGTGATGCGCAAGGCGAAACCCGTGGTGCGGCCGATGATGTTATCGCTGGGATCGATGCTGACTGCGATCTGCGGCGTGATGCCGATGGCGATGCTGTTGCCGGCGATGTCGAAATTGGCCACGCCCTCGGGGAGGGTGCCGGTGTGGGTGATGCTGACAGCGGAGGCGGTGGTGGCGAGGCCGAGGCCGGCCAAGACGGCGACTGTCAGCGCGGTGCGGCGCAGATTCAACATGGTTGTCCCCTGTTTGTAAGACTTGATCACAGCACGGTGTGTTTTTGGATGATATACGAACCGAATAGCGCTGGATGGCGGTTGCCCGCGGTCAATATATACGAAAATATTACAGTTTGGGTCGATGAGTGGTCTCTTGGCTCTTTGCCTGCGTTGGCAATGCGGGCCCAACCGGAAGCCACCATTACGATGCAGCGCGGGATCCGAGAGGCGCAGCCGGATCTCCCCTGCTGCGCTGCATTCGGGCTGCGCGCTGCGCATGATAACAATGTTGTCACCCTGGCATGGCGAAGGGTCTGGCGTGCAGCGGTGCTGCGCGAGTACAAGGCGTTTGGCTATTGCAGATGCTTCAGGCTGCGCCCTCGGCACGACCAACGGAAGTCCCCAAGGGGCGACCAACGTGACCGAAGGGAGTCCCCCTTTTCGGGACGACCGGAGGAAGTCCGGCGGAGAAGTCCCCAGGGGATGACAACAGGACACAAAAAACGGGCGGCCCGAAGGCCGCCCGTCCGTTTGAAGCGCGTGACGCCGGCGATCAGTTGCCGTTGTCGCCGCCGTTGAGGCTCCACGTAGCCTGCTTGCCCTGAACGTCATAATTGGTCAGGTTGGTCACGGTGCCCGAATTGTTGTTGCGGTTCAGGCTGGTGACGACCAGGTTCGGGAAGTACGAGGTCACGGTCAGGCGCCACTTGCCGGTTGGCGTGCCCAGCGCACCGGTCAGACCCTTGGCGGCATTGCCGCTCTGCAGGTCGGTCGAGGTCAGCTGGATCGACTGGCCGGCGTTGAGGTTCACGCTGACCGTACCCGTGCCCGGATTGCCCGCGTCGTCGATGCCGGTGATGAAGACCGGGCCGGCCGACGGGCCGGTGTTGCTGATGCGCAGGAAGCTCTGCTGTGTACTGTTGCCGGCCGGGTTGAAGGTGTAGACCTTGACCACCGGGCCGTTGTACTGCATCGGCAGCAGCGAGCAAGCCGAGCCGTTCACGGTCAGGCTATTGCGTGTGAAGCTGGTCTGCTGGCTGATGCTGGTCGCGGCAATCGGCTGCGTGTTGCTGCCTGGCACCGAGAAGCAGAGATAAGCGGTGCCACCCGTTGTGCTGGAGCCAAGCAGCGTGCTGCTGTCGAGATACGTGAATGTTGCCGTGGTGCCGGACGGATTCAATGTGCCCGGGACGTTCGCGGAAGCACAGGTCGAGCTGGTCGACAGGAACACCGCTGCGCCAGCTTGGGTGAAGGCGCCGAACGAGCCGTTCACCGTAGTAGTGAAAGAGTCGGACGGAGCAAAAGTGAAGTAAGTGAAGCCCGGATTCTGGCCGATGACGATTGCGCCAGCGTTGAAGGTAGTGGAATTCTGCAGCGCGATGGCGCCAGAAGACGAGAACAGCGTGCGACTCGGGTTACCGACGCTGGGATTGACACCAACGTCAATCTTCTCCGCCGTGTAACCCAAAGTCGGGTTGCAGGAGGTCGCGACCGGGTTGCCCGAGGTCAGCACCGGTTGCGAAAACGCGTTCAGGATCGCGTTGGTGGAAACCGGATCGAAGAACTGCATGCTCTCGGTGACCGTCACGCCTGCAGTCTGCAAGGCGGTGAGGTTGGTCAGCACGTGGCCGGTGGTCGGAGAAAGCTCGGCGTCGGCCGGATTGATGATGACGATCGGGCCGTTGGTGATGGCCGGCACCGGGTTGCTGCTGGGCGGATTGAAGTTGATCACCACGAAGTTCGACCCGGTGCCGCCGGCGCCGATGGTCGCCGACCAGCCGGTCGGCAGGGCGGTGCCGGCGGTGACCGTCGGGGTCATGCCAAAGGTGGCGCCGTTGTTCAGCGTGATGCGCAGCGCGAAGCCGGTGGTGCGGCCGATGATGTTGTCGGACGGGTCGATGTTGACGGTGATGCCCGGGGTGACTGCGATGCCGACGTTGGTGCTGGCGCCGGCGATGTCAAAGAACGCCACACCTTCGGGCAGGCCCGAGGTCGGTGCGGAGATGGACGCCGCGGACGCCGCGGCCGAGACGGCCAGACCGGCGACAATCGCCAGCGTGAGCGCGGATTTACGGAA
>JAJXYE010000330.1 GCA_021780735.1 Pseudomonadota bacterium
CGATGCGCAGACCCACGACATCCCCGATGATCCGTTCAGTCGCGAGCGCATCGCGCTCGGTCTGGACTATCCCGACTGGGCGACGCTGAACGCCGCATTGGGCCGCCATCGCGCCATCGTCAGCGAGGAATTCGCTGCCGTGCTGATGCCGCAGGGCGGTCGAGCCGCCAGTGTGCCGGCCGCCGATGCGCAGCTGTGGCAGCAGGCCTGCGCCGAGTCGCTTGAAGTCGACACCCTGCAAGCGTCCGGCTTCACGCCGGCCGGCGAGTTGCTCGACGCCTTGTTGAAACTGCCGCAGGCCTCACAGGTGCGTGCGATGTCGGCGCGTTCGCGCGAGCGCCTGGATCGGCTGATGCCGCAGTTGTTCGGTGCGGCACGCGATACGGCCGCGCCGGTACCGAGCCTGCTGCGCCTGTGCCGTTTGATGCAGGCCGTGGCGCGACGTTCGTCCTATCTCGCCTTGCTGGAGGAGCAGCCCGCCGCGCGGCGGCGGCTGGCGCGACTGTTCGCCGACAGCGCTTTTCTGGCCGAACGGGTGATTGCCCAACCGCTGCTGCTGGATGACGTGCTCGACCCGCGCATCGATCAATTGCCGTTCAAGCGTTCCGACATTGCCGCCGAGATCGCTCGTGTGCTCAGTACCCTGGATGAGCGCGAAGCCGAAGCCGAGCTGGAACGGATCAACGAATTTCGTGCATCCACTGCATTTCGGCTCGGCTTGGCGTTCAACGACGGTCGCGCCGATGCCGTCGCCACCGCACGCCGGCTGGCCGCGCTGGCGGAGTCGGTGGTCGGCGCCGTGCTGGCGCTGGCCGAGCGCGAGCTGATTGCGCAACACGGACGTCTGCCCGGCGCGGGTTCCGGATTTGCCGTGCTGGGCTACGGCAGCCTCGGTGGCGAGGAGCTTGGCTTCGCCTCCGATCTGGATCTGGTGTTCGTCTACGACGGTCACCGCGCGCAGTTGCTCAGCGACGGCAGGCGGCCACTGGAAGGGGCGCGCTGGTATCAACGACTGGCGCAACGGGTGATGAACTGGCTGACCGTGCTGACCCGTGCCGGCCGCATGTACGAAGTCGATACACGGTTGCGCCCGGATGGATCGAAGGGTCTGCTGGTCAGCAGCCTCGATGCCTTTGTCGCCTATCAGCAGAGCCGGGCCTGGACCTGGGAGCATCAGGCCCTGCTGCGTGCCCGCCCCATCGCCGGGGATGCCGTGCTCAACCGCGAGCTGGCCGAGGTGCGGCGCACGATCCTTGCGGTGGCGCGCGAGCGCTCCACCGTTCTGGCCGAAGTCGGCAGCATGCGCCAGCGTTGGCGTGCCGAGCGTGATCGATCCGACGAGCGCCAGCTTGATCTGAAGCAGGGTCAGGGTGGCCTGCTCGACATCGAATTTGCAGTGCAGGGGTTGGTGCTGGCGAACGCGGCTCGCTTTCCCGGGCTGCTTGGGGTCACTGCCAATGCCGGCCTGATCGAGGCATGCCGCATCGCCGGCCTGCTTGACGATGCGCAGGCCGCAACGCTGACCAGCGCCCATGCCGACCTGTTGCGGCGCGCATTGGCCTGTACGCTGGATCTGCGTTCGCGCATCGCGCCACGCGACGGGCAACTGGAACAGATGTGCGCCAGCGTGCGCGAAGTCACGCTGGCGCTGGGTTTCGCGTTTTGACCCGATTCGCCTGTGTCGGCCTGGCAGGTCTGCGGCAAGCCGATGCTTCTGCTCAGCTCGTGTGCTGAGTCTGTTGTCGCGCGGCAATCAGCGCGCGCAACTGGCGGCCAATCGCCACGGTTTCGCGCAAAGGCGGTACCGGCAGGGCGGGGGCGGTTTGATCCAGGTCGCGCAGATGCCCTGCCTCGCGCAAGTCGTGATGGAACCGCGCGATCTTAGCCGGCAACGGTGCCTCGACAAACGTGCTCACCGGGCAGCCAACGGCGCATGCTTCGCTGAGCATGTTGACCGAATCGGGGGTGACGACGAGGTGGTCTGCCCAGCCCAGCACGCCGGGATAGGGATTGCGACCATCGGCGCTGCCTGCCCAGATCAGGCCGGGGAGTGAGCCCAGAGCATGGCGGAATTGTTCGGTCAGCAGCACGGGAGTTCGACGCGAGGCCAGTACCAGCAGGCTGCCACCCTCGCGCTGCTGATGATCGGTCAGTCTTGCGATCAGCTGTCCGGCGTAATCGGCATCCAGCGCAATCCCCTTGCGTGGTCCACCAAGCAGTACGCCGATGCGTGGCCGCGGCAGTTCGGCGAAGTGCGGACAGGATTCGCGACCGTCAGCCAGCCATGCCTCATCTACCGGGTTCAGTGAGCCCAGCGGCCGCAGCACGTTGCTGCCGGCGAGCTGATCGTGCCGGGGCGCGATCACGGTGTCCCAGTGGGCCGGATCGATGCGCGGATCGAGGATCTGTACGGTGTGGCAGGTTCCGTTGGACAGTGGGCGCAGCATGCGGGTGAACAGCGCGGCGGCGCGACCGCAACCGATCGCCACGGTTGGCCACGGTGGCGCAAACCATGCGCGCTGCGCGGGGGGCAGTGCGAGCAAGCCGCCCAGCAGCAGGCGCGGTGCCAGCCAGGACCAGGGGGCACGAGGTTCCAGCAGCAGGTGGCGGATCGGCAACTGCAACTGCTCGGCCAGCGCCAGCGCCTGGCGCTGGTTGCCGGCGGCCGCATCGGTGATCGCCCAGCATTCACCCTGCAGCTTCAGCATGGGCACACGCGACGCGAGATTGTTTCTCCAGTGAACACGCTGCGTTTCCCGTCCTGCTGCCTGCTGGTGAGCGACGACCTATACACTGGCAGCCCATTGGCGCCAGCATCGGCCCGTCGTTCAGCAGAGGATACCCATGACCGAGTTGCTTTCCGAGTCCGCTCTCGAACAGTTGTTCCGCAACGCGCGTACATTCAACGCCTGGCTGCCAAAGCCGGTGAGCGACGGGCAACTGCAACAGATCTACGAGCTGGCCAAATTCGGCCCGACCAGTGCGAATGCCTCGCCGATGCGGGTGGTTTTCGTGAAGTCCGCCGAAGCGAAGGCGAAACTGGAGCCGTTGATGTCCGACGGCAACCGCGCCAAGACCATGGAAGCGCCAGTTACCGCGATCATTGCCACGGATCATGCGTTCTACGAGCACTTGCCCAAGCTGTTTCCGCACGCCGATGCGCGCAGCTGGTTCGTCGGCAACCAGCCGCTGATCGACACCACGGCGTTTCGCAATGCGACTCTGCAGGGTGCCTATGTGCTGCTTGCCGCCCGTGCGATCGGGCTGGACTGCGGGCCGATGTCCGGTTTCGACAATGCCGGTGTGGATGCGGCGTTCTTTGCCGGCACCACGATCAAGTCGAATTTCCTGATCAGCATCGGCTACGGCGACGCCAGTCGCAATCTGTTCCCGCGCAGTCCGCGACTCGCCTTCGACGAGGCCTGCACGATCGCCTGAGGTCAGGCCTGCGAACGAACGACAGCCGCTCCGTTGACGGAGCGGCTGTCGTGGCAGAAGCTCAGTTGGACTTGACCCCGCTTTCCTTCATCGATGCCAGCTTGCCCAGGTCGACACTGCCCACCGCCTGCTTCAGCTGATCAATGCTGTCTGCATTGCCGTTTGCCTTCACCGTGAAGCGCTGGCCGACCACCACGCTGTATTCACCGGATCTGGACTGGCTGTCCCATTCTTCGTGGACCAGGTTGCCGTCGACCTTGTAGGTCTTCTCGTAGCCGTGGTCGGTTTCCTTTTCCTCTTCCGGCGCCATGGCGGCGGCCATCGCGACGAGACCCTTCGCGCCCCCGGTGTCGCTTACCTCCAGGGTTATGTGCTGGCCGTTGTCGCCAGCGTATTCGGCGGTGGCGTCGGCGACCTGCATGCCCATGGCGCCATTGCGCTCGGCCGAAATGCTGGTGCGTTTGAGGCTGCCCAGACTATCGGGCAGGAACGCCTTGATCTGATCAGGCGCCAGCGCCTCGACCGGGCCGTTGCTGCCGGCAATCGCGCCCACCATCTTGCCCATCGCGGCGGATTGCGCATTGCTGTCGCCCGACTTCTGCGCGGCCTCCAGTTCCTTGCTGGCCTGCTCGGCGCGCTGGCCCATCGCGGCGAGCCGGCCAAGCGCGCTGTTGCTGTCTACGCTGACGTTGTCACCGCTGCTGTCGCTGATGTGCACGCTGCTCAACCCGGCTCCGCCCATCGCGCCGACGAAGGCCAGACCGACGATCAGTCTGGCAATCCAGCCCAGCACGATCGCGATGATGACGCTGACGGCGGTATAGCCGGTGGCCTTGTCCTGCGGGCACTTCATCGTGTGCGGCAGGCCCAGATACAGCAGGTAAATGGCGTAGATGCCGCCGACCAGGAGGATCAGCAGGCTGAGCCAGGGCACGATGGCGCCGATACCGGCAACCCAGACTGCGGTCCACGTGTAAGCGACGGTCTTGAGTGCCTGCACGATGTTCTTCTGACCGCCGAATGACGTTGCCAGCGCGTCGATGATCAGGGCAACGACATAGGCCAGCGCCAGTGACAAGGCATAGCCCAACACCATCTGGCCGATGCCTGCGCCGATCGAGGTGCGCACGGTGACACCGAGGAAACTGGTGCCGATCAGGCTGCCTTTGATAAAGCCGGCGATCGCCGGCAAGGCGGCGAGGATCGCGATATAGCCGGTATACAGGCCGCCGACCGTGGTCGGCTCGGCCGCAGCGACCGGCCATTCGGTCTTCGGTGTCGAGAGGATGTTCTTGACGCGTGCGATGATTTTTCCGGAATCCATGGTCTGCTCCCGAATCAGTTGCCGTTGATCCGGCGCCAATGCGCCGGATCGATGATCAAATGCGCACCTTCTGACAAGCATTGCAGCAATACGCGCGACTGAACGCCGCGGTCGATTTTCCCCACGCTCGCTTCCGCCCCCCCCCGACGGAAGGCAACAGCCTGCTACCATTTGCGGCCCGATGTCCAGTCCGGAGTCAGTCCATGTCGCCCCCTCTTTCCGCGACGGCACCGTTGGTGCCGGCAAATGCCGAAAATCGTTACGAAGTGACGCGCTCGGACCTGCCCTTGTCCTGTCCGATGCCCGGCATGCAGCTGTGGAATTCGCACCCGAAGGTGTACCTGCCGATCATCGATGACGGCGGCGAATCAAGCTGCGCCTACTGTGGCGCCCATTACGTCCTGCGCGACTGATCGACGGGCGGCATTCCGCCCGAAGATGGCATTTTTTTTGCTTGTCTTTTGTGCATGAAAGCCCCCAGCCCCGAGCTCATGTCCAGCATTGCCGTGCCCGCCAAGCTGTTGACCGTGGTTCAGCTGATCCCCGCCATGCAATCCGGTGGCGCGGAGCGAACCGCGCTGGAGATCGGGCGTGCGTTGGTGCAGGCGGGTCACCGCTCGGTGGTGATCTCCGCTGGCGGACGTCTGGTGGAGCAGTTGCAAGCCGAGGGAAGTGAGCACATCACGCTCGATCTTGGCCGCAAATCGCTGCGCACACTGACCAGGCTCGGCGCGTTGCGTCGCGTGCTGCGCCAGCTCAAGCCGGACATCGTGCATGCGCGCTCACGTCTGCCCGCCTGGATGGGTTGGTGGGCGCTGAAGGGCATGACGCCGCGACCGCATTTCGTCACCACGGTGCACGGCTTCAATTCGCCGGGGCGCTACAGCGCAATCCTGCTTCGCGGCGAGCGGGTGGTGGTGGTTTCGCAGACTCTGCGCGATTACGTGCTCAGTCATTACCGCTGGCTGGAGCCGGCCAGGGTGCGGGTGGTTCCGCGCGGCATCGATCCGGCGGCGTTTCCGTATGGACATCGGCCGGACGACGCCTGGCAGAAGGCATTTTTTGCCGAGTTTCCGGCGCTCTCGGGAGCGCCTCTGTTGACGATGCCCGCACGCGGTACGCGACTGAAGGGACATCACGATGCGATCGAGTTGCTGGCCGATCTCAAGCGTCGCGGGATCGAGGCGCGGCTGTTGTTGCTTGGCGTGATCGAGCCGGGTCGCGAAGCCTACGTGGCCGAGCTGCAGGAGCTTATCCGCCTGCGTGGGGTGACCTCGCAGGTGGTGTTGGCGCCACCACGCGATGATATTCGCGACATCTATGCCGTGTCCGCGCTCGTCCTGCAGTTGTCGAACAAACCCGAGTCGTTCGGGCGTACCGTGATCGAGGCGCTGTCGTTGTGCCGACCTGTGCTCGGTTATGCGCATGGCGGCGTCGGTGAGTTGCTGGCCGAGCTGTATCCTGCCGGCCGCGTGCCGCAGGGTGATCGAGAACGGTTGGTGGAGCGCGCGGCCGAATTGCTGCGGGTCTCCCCATCGATTTCGCCATTGCACGGTTACCGTCTGACCGACATGCAGCAGGCCACGCTGGCGCTGTACGAGGAAGTCAGCGAGGGCTGACCGCCGGTCTGGGCGACGATGGCATCGCCGTCGTTGCCGCTCGCCTACAATGCGTGACCACCACCGCATGGTTTCACGCATGAATTCCCTCGGCATTTCGCTCAAGGCCGCGCTGCGTTCCCCGCTGTTGCCGTTCTGGCTGGTGATTGCACTGCTGCCGATTGGCCGAAGTGCGGAGCTGGGTACCTTCCTGTGCCTGCTGGGTGTGATCATGTTGTTCGCGCGCGATCCGCACGCGCTGCAGCAGCATCCCGGCGCGCGGCTGCTGCTCTGGCTGCTGGCCGCCTACGTACTGGCAGCCGCATTCTCGGCGGTCGATGCGATCAGACCGGGCAAGAGCTGGAGCACGGTGGCTGCCTTGCTGCGCTACGTTCCGCTGGGATTGTATGCGTGCTTCGCAATCCGTCGCGAGCACAAGCTGCGTGCTCTGTATGTGGCTGTGGCCATGGTCATCGGATTCTGGTGTGCAGACGCCTGGTTGCAGGCATTCACCGGCTGGAGTCTGGGTGGCCACGCCGAGGCCGAGCGCATTTCCGGGATCTTCGGTGCGCACAACCTGAAGCTGGGGCCGACCCTCGCTGTGTTGTCCCCATTTGCCCTGTGGGCGGCGCGGCAACGCTGGGGGCGGCCGGGCCTGCTGCTGGCGAGTGTGCTGGTGCTCGGGCCGGTGCTGCTGGCGGGCTCCCGCTCGGCCTGGTTGTGTTATGTGCTGGTTCTGCTGGGTTTTGCCTGGCGCGAGGCCGGCTCGCCATCGCGATTCGTCGGTTGGTGCGCAGGGGCCATGGTGCTGCTGCTGCTGGCCGGCGGCGTGGCCTGGAAGACCTCCAGCCGTTTCCAGGATCGGATGCAGCGCACGTTGCTGGCCTTGCAAGGCACCGACCAGTCGATCGATACCGCGATGAGTGGCCGGCTCGACATCTGGCACTCCAGTGCCCTCATGTTCGCGGCGCACCCGGTCAACGGTGTCGGTGTGCGTGGCTTCCGCTACGCCTACCCCCGATTCGCACCGGCGAACGACCACTTTGTGGTGTCCGGTGAGGCCTGCGGCGTGGGTGAGGGCGCCTGTCATCCGCACCAGCTGGTGCTGGAGGTGCTCACCGAGACCGGCGTGCTTGGCTTGCTGTTGTGGCTCGCGGCGGCGGTGCTGGCCTGGCGTGCATGGCGGCGTGTCGGTGCGGTGGCACGCACGCGTGCATTTCCGGTCAGTCTGGCGCTCGCCGTCATGCTGTTCCCGCTGAATTCGCACCTGGCGTTCTATTCGGCGTGGTGGGGCCTGCTGTTTGCGTGGTTGCTGGGGCTATGGTGTGCGGCCCTCCATGTCGAGGGGGATCACGCGTCGGCGTGACCGCTGCGGCGGGTGAGGGCCTTGAACTCAACCGACTCTTTCAACGTCTGCCTGTGCAAACGGACTGCGGCAGCGGTTGTCGCTTGGCAGAGCGGCCAGCTGCGACTGAGGCGGCGACCGCGCGGCTGCGAACGCCGCTGATCAGTCAGTACCGGCACCAGCTGCAGCGCAATCAATAAATGGCGGGTTGGTCGGGCGGCCGCGTCTTGAAGCGCTTGTGTACCCACAGATATTGTTCAGGTGCCTCGCGTGCCATCTGCTCGATGCAGCTGTTGACGCGGGCGGTATCGGCAAGCACATCGGTGCCGGGGAATGCCTGCAGAGGCGCGGCCAGTCGCAGGGCATAGCCTTGCCGTCCCGGCAGTCGGCGGTGGTAGAACGGAATCACCACCGCACCGGACATGCGCGCCAGGTGGTGGGTGGCGGTAATCGTCGCCGCCGGCACACCGAAGAACGGCACGAACACGCTGTCCTTGCTGCGCATGTCCTGATCCGGTGCGTACCACAGCGTGCCGCCGCCACGCAGATATTTCACCGTGCCGCGGATATCGTCCTTGTCGAACATGGCGTCGGCGTAGCGCAGGCGAGCGTGCAGCACCACCCATTCGAACACCGCCGAATCCATCCGCCGATACATGCCGGCAATACGGATGCGCTGCGAAACCAGCCGCGCGCACAGCTCCAGGTGCGAGAAGTGACCGCCCACCAGAAGCACGCCCTTGCCTTGGGCGCGCGCGGCCTCGAGATGTTGCAGGCCATCGATGCGGGTCGGGATCTGTGCCATGCGGCGGTCGCTACCCATCCAGCCTAGCGCAAACTCCACCAGCATCAGACCGATGTCGCGCAGATTGTCGTCAACCAGTTTGGCGCGGGCGGCGGGGTCAAGCTCGGGAAAGCACAGCGCGATATTGGTCTCCGCGATGTGCCGGCGCGCCGAGGGAATCAAACGAACGAGGCCGCCAAGCCGACGACCCAGCCACAGCAGCACGTCCAGCGGCAGTCGCGCGATCAGCCAGATCAGAGCCACACCGAGCCATGCCGGCCAGTGACGAGGCGCGAGCAGCGAGCGTGGAAAGTCGGGATGGGGCGTGCCGGGCATCCTGCGCATTGTAGCGGGCCATGCCGGATCCGGCTTGTGCTGGCGGCTCTCGCTATACTCGCCCGTTGCATGCAAGGAGCGGCCGTTGCGCTTTCTGTACACCCTGGCGATGTTCCTGGTTACGCCGCTGCTGGTTCTCCGGCTGCTGACGCGCGGGGTGCATTCGCGCCCATACCATCGACGCTGGCGTGAACGGTTCGGTCTTTTTGACGCGCCGGACCTGCGTGGCAGCTTGTGGGTGCATGCGGTCTCGGTTGGCGAGGTAAACGCGGCCGAGCCGCTTGTAAAGGCGTTGCAACGCGACTATCCGAATGCGCCACTGGTTATTACCACCGTGACGCAGACCGGCACCGCGCGTGTGCACCAGTTGTTCGGTGACAGCGTGTTCCATGTCTACCTGCCGTACGATCTTCCGTTCGCGGTACGCGGCTTCATTAAGCGGATTCGGCCGCGATTGGCGCTGATCGTGGAAACCGAGATATGGCCGAACCTGTATTTCGCCTGCCACCGGCGTGGTATCCCGCTGATGATCGTCAACGCCCGGCTGTCCGAGCGCTCGATGCGCGGATACAAGCCGTTTCGCGCACTGGCTCGCTCTGCCTTGCGCTGTGTGCGCCTGATTGCGGCACAGTCCAGCACGGACGCCGCCCGTTACCGCCTGCTCGGTGCCGACCGCCAGCACATTCTGGTCACCGGCAACATGAAGTTCGACATGCCGATACCCAAGGGCGCAGTGGCCTATGGCGCGTCGATGCGCGAGCACTGGGGGCCGCGGCGGCCGGTATGGATGGCGGCCAGTACGCATGAGGGCGAGGAACTGGCCGTGCTCGAGGCGCACCTGAAAGTATTGAAGCGATTGCCGGATGCGCTGCTGCTGCTCGCCCCGCGGCATCCGGAGCGATTCCGACTGGTGGAGCATGCGGTACGCAGCCTGGGTTTTGCCGTTGCCACGCGCAGCATGGATGGCGTGCCGTCGGCTTCGCATCAGGTCTGCGTCATCGATGCGATGGGTGAGCTGATGCCGTTCTTTGCGGCCAGCGAACTGGCCTTTGTCGGCGGCAGTCTGGTACCCATTGGCGGTCACAACGTGCTGGAGCCGGCGGCCCTGTCGGTGCCGGTTCTGGTCGGGCCGTACACATTCAATTTCGAGGAAATCACCAGCAGCCTGATCCAGCAAGGCGGCGCTGAACGTGTCGCCGATGTCGACCACCTCGGCCCGGATGTACTCAAGCTCCTGCTGGATCGTGGTCGGCGCGAACGGATGGGGCAGGCGGCACAACAGGTATTCGAGCACGAACGCGGCGCAGTGCAACGAGTCATGCGGCTGATCGATTCGCTGCTGCAGGAATGAAGCGCAGCCACGGCTGCAAAAGAAAACGGCCGGAGCAAGCCGGCCGTTCTTTCTCGCAGCCAGCCTGGCCGATCACTCAAGCAGCGCGTTGATGTCTTCGATGTCCTTCAGGTCGGCAGCGCCGGCAGCCTGCTGCAGGAGCAGCTTGTTCAGGATGAACTGATGCCGGGCCTGCGAGTAGTTGCTTTCCGACTGGGTCAGGGTCTGGATCGCCAGCAGCACGTCGGTGAATGTCTGGGTGCCGACCTCGAACCCGGCGCGGGTGGCTTCCAGCGCCTTCTCTCCGGATTCCACCGAAGCCTTGCCTGCCTCGACCTGGGAGATACCGGCAATCACCGATCGGTAGTAGTTCAAGGTGTTCTGCACCACCTGACGGCGCTGCAGTTCAAACGCATCGCTGGCCGCATCGCGCTGGTAGATCGATTGACGCACCCGCGACTGGGTTGCGCCGCCGGAAAAGATCGGCACGTTCAGGGTCAGTCCGATCGTGGTCGAGGCTGGCTGGTTGATGCCGCCGCTTGCCGGGCTCTGGTACCAGCTGCTGCTCTTGCCGTAACTGACGTTGGCGGTGATCGTGGGCAGGTGGCCGTCCCGCGCGGCGCTGATGTTGTGCTCGGCAGCCTCCACGTTGTCCTTCTGCGCGAGCAGGCTGGGGTTGTCCTGCACCGCCCGCTTGACCCACGCATCCGGATCATTCGGTACCGGTGGCTGCAGTGGCAGGTCGTCCCGCAGTTTCTTCAGCGTGCCGATCGGCTTGCCGGTGATCACGCGCAGCGCTTCCTTGTCATTGTCCAGCGTATTCTGCGCGGCAATCGTCGAGGTCCTGGCGCTTTCGTAGTAGGCCTTGGCCTGATACACGTTGGTGATCGCGGAAAGGCCGACCTTGTACTGCTGATCCGCCTGGTCGTATTGCCGCTTGAACGCGTCCTCATTGGCCTTGGCGAAAGTCAGCTGATCCTCGTCGTTCAGTACGGTGAAATAGGCAGCGGTAACACGCACAAAGAGGCTCTGCAGGGCAGCCTCATAAGTGGCATTCTGGGAATTTGCGCTGGCGTGCGCTGCCTTGAGGTTGGCGTACTTGCTGAGATCGAAGACGGTCTGGCTGAGTGTGCCGTCGATGCTGCGGGTGCGTGAATGTCCGTTCGACACGGCCGCACTGCTTGAGCCGAGCGGACCGGTGCAATCGTAATTGCCGGTACCTGCCCCGATTCCGGTGCACAGGTAGCTGTCCGCACCGTAGCCGAAGGTTCCCAGAGAAGAGGATGACCTGCGACCATTGCTCTGGCTCAGGGTAAGGCCCGCCGATATCTGTGGCAGCAACAAGGCGCGCGCCTGCGATACGCCTTCCCCCGTCGCCAGTCGAGTGGAGTCGGCTTGTGCCAGCACCGGGTCGTTGGCGCGGGCATCATGGTAGGCATCAAGCAGATCCTCGCCGTGGCTGGGCAGCGAAACGGCGGCCAGGGCCAAGGCGAGAGTAAGCAGCTTCAGACGCATGAGTTGCCTCGTGGGAATCGAGTCGGTCAGTGATGAAATCAGAAGGTGAACCGTGCTGACGGCTCGGCGTGGGAAAGGTAGGGCAGATCGGTTTCGAACAGGGTTTCCTCGCGGTAGCGCCCCGCACCCTCATGCGTGAGCAAGGTGGCCTGCTGCGCCGGCGACTGACCGTGCACGATCAGCGCGCGCCCACCCGGCTTCAGCCAGGCAAGCCAGCGCGGAGGAATTTCGGCCACGGCGCCGGTGACCACCAGCGCATCGAACTGGGCTTGCGGTTGCCAATCAACGACTGCCTCGCCAGTGATCAGCTCGACGTTGCCGATACCGGCAGCGAGCAGTCGCTCTGACGCGGCGGCGCTGAAGTCGGCATGGATGTCCACGCTGGTCACGTGGGCCGACATGCTGGCCAGGCACGCGGTCAGGAAACCGGAGCCTGTACCAATCTCCAGCACACGATCACCTGGATGCAGATCCAGTGCCTGCAATAAGCGACCCTCCACGACCGGTTTCATCATCACTTCGCCGTGGCCGATCGGCAGGCACAGGTCGGCGAAGGCCAGCTGGCGATGCCCCGTGGCCACGAAATCTTCGCGGTGCACCCGGCGGATAACCTCGAGCACTCGCGCATCCAGCACTTCCCACGGACGCACCTGGTTTTCCACCATGTTCTGCCGTGCCTGCTCGATATTCATCGCCATGTTTTGGTGTCCTGTGCGAATCGAAAAAGACCAGCAGGTATTATAGTGTTGAGGCGACAGTGTTGGGTGCTTCCGGACAATCACCTGTCCGCTCGACGGCAAGCCTGCCGGTTGGTGGGCTTGCGACGAAGTGCCGGAAGTCATCGCATGGCGCTGACGAAAGTCACCTGCGCGCACCGTGCCCGGCGATATGCCGGTCGATCGCTTTGAAAATAAATGAACCGAAGCGTATAATAAAGCTCGAATTTCCGTTTGTGAAGGTCGCGGCATGAACAGCAGTGCCCAAGTCAGAGCCCAGGGTCCCGGTCGTCCCAAGGACATGGAGAAGCGCGCGGCGATTCTGGAGGCAGCCAAAGGCCTGTTCATTCGCAATGCCTTCGCTGGCACCAGCATGGACGCAATCGCGGCTGATGCGGGGGTATCCAAGCTGACGGTCTACAGCCACTTCGGTGACAAGGACAACCTGTTTCGCGAGGTGATCCGTTCGCGCATCCAGGATCTGCTGCCCGAGCAAACCTATGCCTTTGATCCACAGACGGACATTCGCGACACCTTGCTGCGGGTGGCGTTGACGCATGCCCACCTGGATTGCAACGCGGAAACCGTGGGTACCTTCCGGGCGATTCTCAGCGACTGCCGCCAGGGCAATCCGCGGTACGGCAAACTGATCTGGGAAGAAGGTGCAACGCGAACGCATGGTCTGATGGAGCGCCTGCTGCGGCAGGCAGTGGACGCGGGAAAGCTGGATATTGACGACGTGCCACGTGCCAGCGTGCAGTTCCTCACCCTGATCAAGGGCAATCTGATGATGCGCCAGATGTTCGGTTGCACGGATTGCCCGGAAAGTTACGCCAAGGAGATCGAGGCCACGGCGAGAGCCGGCGTCACGATGTTCTTGCGCGCCTACCTGCCGCGCTGATCCACGGCGGGTTTTCCCGCCGTGCACTCTTCAGATTGTGGGGATTCGCAGTTCGCCTGACGGGTGCTGACCGGCTTGTAGTCGCCGCTTGCTTCGTGCCCCGGGTACTTCAGCGGTGCATAATTCCCATTCTTGCAGAGTGATCGGTAAGCCGTTCAGCGTGCGCTATTTCAGCCTGTGTATTGGCATGAAGTCGCCGTCAGCATGGTGCAAGTCCATTCCTGAAGTCGAGGTCGGTTCATGAGGCTCAAAACGCCCTTCATACAACTGCCACTGTTGTTCGACGCGCAACGTCTGTTCAACGAAATCCATGCGCTGGACGCTTCATGCTGGCGGGATCACCCGCAGAAGTTTCCCGGAAACTTCGCGCTGCCCTTGATCTCGGTCAATGGCGATCCGGATGACGATGGCGTTGCCGGTCCGATGCGACCGACGCCCTATCTGGAGCGCTGTCAGTACCTGATGCAGGTGCTGGGAAAAATCGGCGCCGTATGGGGGCGCAGTCGTCTGATGAAGTTGAGCGGGCACGCCGAAGTCACCCGCCATGTCGATCTGAACTACTACTGGCGCGATCGCGCACGAGTCCACGTTCCCATTGTCACGCAACCCACGGTTCGCTTCATCTGCGGAGATGAGGAAGTCAACATGAAGGCCGGCGAATGCTGGCTCTTTGACACCTGGCGTATGCATCAGGTCATCAATGCCGATGCCGCCGAAAGAATCCATCTGGTCGCCGATACGGTGGGCAGCGAACGCTTCTGGAGCATGGTTGACCATGGGCGTATTCCGGGCGACGCAGCGACCGAGGACTGGCATCCGGAGACATTCAGCGGGTCGGTTTCGGGGTTGCAGCCACGACTCGTGTTCGAATCGGTGAACTTTCCGGACGTGATGACACCCTGGGAGCTGCGCGAGCACCTGGTTTTCCTGCTCGAGGAAGCCCTGCCACACGAACAGCTTGCCCTGGTGAAACAGATCTCCTCCCGCTTCATTACCGTGTGGCAGGAGCTCTGGGCGATACACGGCGATGCTCCGGATGCCTGGCCGATCTATCGCGAAAAACTGGACGCCTTCGAGCAAATCATGCGACGTTTTGCCGCAGATCTGCGATTGAAGAGCAAGATGCTGTTCGTTGAAGGCATGGCAGGGCTTATTTTTTTGGGCGCCTTGGGCGATCGTCGACAGCGTCCGGCAGCGCAGCCCGTCAGGCATGTATCGTGATGCACTCGGTCGAAGCGCAAGGTTCGCGGGATCGCGTCTTCGACCGCCCGGTGTTCATTATCTCTCCTCCACGTTCCGGTTCGACCCTGTTGTTCGAAACGCTGGCGCAGGCGCCGGGCCTGTTCACCACCGGCCGGGAGAGTCACGGGCTGATCGAAGGCATCACCAGCCTCAATCCGGCGTTTCGCGGCTACGATTCCAATCGGCTGGTTGAGTCGGACGCCACGCCTGCCGTGGTGGCCGAGTTGCGCCAGCGCTTCCATACGCAGATGCGCGATCGCGAAGGTCGGCCACCGGCGCAACAGCCGTATCGACTGCTGGAAAAGACTCCGAAAAACGCGCTGCGCATTCCGCTTCTCGCCAGGGCTTTTCCGGAGGCGAACTTCGTCTATCTGTACCGCGATCCGCGCCAGACCCTGAGCAGCATGATCGAAGCCTGGCAGTCTGCCCGGTTCCGTACTTATCCTCAGCTTCCCGGCTGGATCGGAATGCCTTGGTCGCTGCTGTTGATACCGGGCTGGCGTGAACTGATCGGCCGACCACTCGAGGAAGTCGTGGCAGTGCAGTGGGAAACCACCACGCGATTGCTGCTGGACGATCTGTCGGCGTGCCCGCCGGATCGTTGCCACAAGATCCGGTATGACGAATTCCTGGCTGCTCCGGCGGCAGAGATGACACGGCTGTGCGGGGCGCTCGGGCTCGAATGGGATCGACCACTCGATGCCGGGCTTCCATTTTCCCGCTATACGGTTTCCCAGCCTGCGCCCGACAAGTGGCGTCGACACGCGGAGATGATTGAGCGGGTTCTTCCCGCTCTGCGCGCCACGCTTGATCGCGCCGAGCGGTTCGCGGCACGCTGACATGGCTGGCCGGCCGTCGCAATGGCGCCGTCGGCTGGCCCCTGCGCGGCTCTTCACCTGACTTACTCAAGCGGCTTCGTAGGCTCATTGGATCATCACCGGTGGCGGTTCGCCGCCCAGCCGGGTAACCATCCAATGTCTGCAGGAGCAAGCCATGGCCAAGACCAAGCCGTTCGTCAGCGACATCGAGAACATCCGCAAGCGCGCACGTCAGGATATCGACAAGGGAGCCATGACCGCCGGCTACCGCGCGGATCGGGCCACCGTGGTCAAGCTTCTCAACCATGCGCTGGCCACCGAGATCGTCTGCGTGCTGCGCTACAAGTACCACTACTACGTGGCCTCGGGGATCCACTCGCAGGCGATCAAGGCCGAGTTCCTGCAGCACGCCAACGAGGAGCAGGGCCACGCCGACCTGCTCGCCGAGCGCATCACCCAGCTTGACGGCAAACCGAACCTGTCGCCGGAAGGCCTGCTCAGCCGCAGCCATGCCGATTATGTCGAGGGCGAGGGCATCGTCGACATGATCAAGGAAGACCTGGTCGCCGAACGTATTGCGATCGACAGCTACCGCGAGATGATCAGTTACATCGCTGCCGACGATCCCACCACCCGGCGCATGCTGGAAGGCATCCTGGCGATGGAGGAGGAGCACGCCGAGGACATGAACACGCTGCTGGAGCAACTCGGCAAGAACGGCGAGCCGGCCAGGCCATCGCCCCGCAAATCCGCTGCGCGCAAGCGCGGCTGACCGCGCGATCGATGCCGCGTCCACATGGTTGAACGGTCATCGGACGCTGATTGCGCAGCGCGAAGCGCGTTGTAAGCTTGGGCAAATCAATGCATGTCTGCAGGAGCACGCCAATGCAAGCCCAGGACGCCACAACACGCCGCTCGCGTCGCAGCATTGCCCGCACCATCGGGGCCTTGCTTGCGCTGGTAGCACTGCTGATCGCTGGCCTGATGTGGTGGTGGGACACCGAACCGGCGTTGTTCGATCCGGCCGCAGTGACCCGGGCTCAGCTGCAGGAACTGCATCGCCCACTCAGCGTGGGCGCGACGACCACGGTGACGCTGATCACTTCCGTACGAACCTTGCTCGACAAGCGTGGCGGCTATCTCAGCAACGACAAGCTGCCACCTGGCGTGTTGATGGACAACCTGCCGAACTGGGAATTCGGTTCGCTCACCGCGTCGCGTGATCTGGTGCGTGCGCTGCGCAACGACTTCAGCCGATCACAGACGCAGTCCACCGAGGACAAGGATCTGGCCGAGGCTGACCCATTGCTCAACAGTCCGAACGATCGCTGGCTGCTGCCCAGCTCGGAAAGCCAGTACCGCAAGGCCATCGCTCATCTGGACGGCTATCTGGCGCGACTGGGCGATGCCGAGGACAGCAGTGCGCACTTCTACGCGCGTGCCGACAACCTCGCCGACTACCTGCAACTCGTCTCGTCGCGGCTCGGCTCGCTGTCGCAGCGGCTGTCTGCCAGCGTCGGCCAGATCCGCATCGGGGAGGCGCCGGCAGCGGACGAGCCAGCCAGCACCAGCAGTGTGCGCATGCCAGATGGCGGCCGTCTGGTGAAGACTCCGTGGACGAAGATCGACGACAACTTCTATGAGGCGCGTGGCTACACCTGGACGCTGCTGGAGCAGCTGCGGGCGATCCAGCAGGATTTCGGGCCGATCCTGCGCAGCAAGCATGCCGATGTCAGCCTGCAGCAGGTCATCCGCGAACTGGAGGAGGCGCAACGGCCATTGCACAGCCCGATCGTGCTCAACGGTTCACCGTTCGGTTTCTTCGCCAACCACTCGCTGGTGATGGCGAACTACGTGTCGCGCGCCAATGCGGCGCTGATCGATCTGCGCGAACTACTGCGGCGGGGCTGACCGCGCGCGGCGCCCACGCGGTGCCGCGTTCGATGCCGGCTGCTTACTCGGTGTCGGCGGCGTATCGCATCACGCCCGCGGCAATTTCGGCCTTCGCCTCCTCAGCACCGACCCAGCCGTCGATTTTCACCCACTTGCCTTTCTCCAGATCCTTGTAGTGCTCGAAGAAGTGGCCGATCCGCTCCAGCCAGTGTGGCGAGACACCCTGGATGTCGCTGATGTGCGCATAGCCCGGGAAGATTTTCGGCGCAGGCACCACGATCAGCTTTTCGTCGCTGCCGGCTTCGTCGGACATCTTCAGCATGCCGACCGGAATGCAACGGATCACCGCGCCGGGAATCAGCGACAACGGCAGGATCACCAGCGCATCGAGCGGATCACCATCGCCACCGAGCGTGCCCGGTACATAGCCGTAATTGCATGGATAGCGCATGGGGGTGGACAGGATGCGATCGACGAAGATGGCGCCGCTCTCCTTCTCCACCTCGTACTTGACAGGTTCGGCGTCCTTGGGGATTTCGATGACAACGTTGATTTCGTTCGGTACGTCGCGACCGGCGGGGACGAGATGCAGACCCATGGAAAATCCTCAGGGAGACAAGGGGGAAAGTTGGCCGGTTAGCATACGCCAATCCCTGCTGCATCGCAGCAGCCGCAGCCCGTCTCGGGCTGGCGTTGAGGGCGATCAGGCCCGCGCGGGATCGCGGTATGGCCTTTCTCGCAGCCACTTGGTGGCGATCCACTTCTCGCCACTTTGCACCGGCAAGCCGGCATGCAACGAACTCTGGTCGCCGCTTTCGTAGGCGAAATACACCGCCGATCCACGGCGGGCGGTCACGGTCAGGCCGAGTTCGGGAAATGCCGTGCCGCCGCCCCGCTCCGGCGTATTGAGGTACATCACCACGCTGGCGATGCGCTGCCCACCAACCCTGGTGATGGTGTCGAAGCCGGGCAGCTCAGGGTCGAACCAGTCGAAGTGCGGTTCGTATTCCTGGCCCGGCAGGTAATGCAGGATCTGCAGGCCCTCGCCATGGCTGACCGGCAGATCCAGCAGCAGGGCCAGCCGTTGTTCGATCCGGCCGACCAGCGGCAGCTCATTGATCGTGAAAAACATGCCCTCGCTGGTACGTCGCTGATCCACCTGCTCCCTGCCGTCGACGTCGACCGTCAGTGCGCGTCGCAATCGTGGCTGCGCCAACTCAATCAGTTCGCTGCATTCGGCATCGTCGAGCACACTGTCCAGTACCCGCAACGGTGGAACATCGACACTGAGCGAGATATCGATGGTGTGCCCATCGATGCGCACCGACGGTGCTTCAGGATGCCTGGTACGCAAGCCGTGCGGCGCGGACCGTGCGGTGCTCGCGGTCAGCGCGGCGAGCGGCAATTTCAGCACCTCGGCGACGATGCTGCGGCTTTGTCGCGGGTCGTAACCGTTGTCTTTCATCAACTGGATGACATCCGCCACGCCGTGGCCGGCCCGCGTCGTGGCGAGAATCCATTCACGCAGTTCGGGGCTGATGGCGGTGCGAGATGGCATGTCGGCAGCGGTCGCTCGATGGGGGGGAGAGTGGACGGCAGAGTCTACTTCACGGCCAGCGCGCCGGTCATCGGCATCGGGCGCTTGGCGGCCACCGGTGCGCCGGGTTCGCCCTGCGCGCGAGGGCCTGTTTCCATGGGATCCCGTGCAGGTCATGCGCCATCGCTTGCATGTCGGCCGCTTGCCGGTCGTCCGCGGCATGGCCGACGCTGCCGTTATCGCAAAACCCCACGGACGGGGTGAACCTGTGTCCGCATTGCGCTCTCGCCTGGCGTGCCCGGGCCGTGCCCACGCGAACATCGTCGTTCGTCTTGCCGATCCGGACTGCCTTGTTGCGCAGGTTGTCATGGCCAGCGGGATCCTTCATGCCGGCCATTGCGGCGTCGAGTACCCGTGTCAGCCAGACCGTTTCATCAGGATGTTCCGTTATGGCGCGCAATACTCGAGCCACGCCACGGAAATGTCCGCAAAAAAAAGTCCCGCCGAAGCGGGACTCTTGGTGCAGCAATGACCAGGCCCTACAGCAGCGGAATCAGCAGCAGCGCCACAATATTGATGATCTTGATCAGCGGGTTCACCGCGGGGCCGGCGGTGTCCTTGTACGGATCGCCCACGGTGTCGCCGGTGACGGCGGCCTTGTGCGCCTCCGAACCCTTGCCGCCATGGTGGCCGTCCTCGATGTATTTCTTCGCGTTGTCCCATGCACCACCGCCGGTGGTCATTGAAATGGCCACGAACAGGCCGGTGACGATGGTGCCGATCAGCACACCGCCGAGCGCCTTGGGCCCCAGCAGCAGGCCGACCACGATCGGTACGGCGACTGGCAGCAGCGACGGCACGATCATTTCGCGGATCGCCGACTTGGTCAGCATGTCGACCGCCCGCGAATACTCCGGCTTGGCGGTGCCCTGCATGATGCCGGGGATTTCGCGGAACTGGCGACGCACTTCCACCACCACGGCACCGGCCGCGCGGCCGACGGCTTCCATCGCCATCGCGCCGAACAGGTAGGGAATCAGACCGCCGATGAGCAGGCCGATGATCACCATGTGATCGGACAGATCGAAGGTCATCTGCTGATAGTCGACATGGGCGGCCAATGCCTTGGCCTTGGCCATCACGTCCAGGTTGTGGGTGTAGTCGGCGAACAGCACCAGGGCGGCCAGTGCGGCCGAACCGATCGCATACCCCTTGGTCACCGCCTTGGTGGTGTTGCCGACGGCATCGAGCGGATCGGTGACGCCGCGCACTTCCGGCGGCAGATCCGCCATCTCGGCGATACCACCGGCGTTGTCGGTGATCGGGCCGTAGGCATCCAGG
>JAJXYE010000254.1 GCA_021780735.1 Pseudomonadota bacterium
CTCGTACTTGGCCAGCTCGGCTTGCGGGGCAATCCAGATCACGTTGCCATTACGGCGCTTGTCCAGGCTCTTGGCCCGCAGGATCACGTCCAGTGCCTGATCCCATGGCACGTTGACCAGGCGCAGGGTGACGCTGCCGCCGACGCTGTCGGAAGCGACCAGGTTGAGCCCCGAAATATCGGCGATCAGCTGCAGGGCCGAACGCACCGGAATGTCCTGGAAATTGAAGGTGACCCGCTTCCCGCTGTAGACCGGCTCTTTGTCCAGCTTGCCCAGCACGTCGGCCTTGGCTACGACTTTCTGCGGAGCCACTTCGACCACGTACTGATCGGCGGTCTGGTATGCCGATGTCTGCACATTGCCCTTGACCGCGATGTCGAGGCGCGCACCGCCACCCGCACCGGCACGCGTGTCGATCGACTGCACCGGCGTGGCGAAGTCGAGGGTGTCCAGACGCTGTGCCAGGTTGGCCGGCAGATTCGCGTGGTCGATGGTGACCAGAACCTTGTCGCCCTGATGAGTCATCTCGGCATTTGCACCGCTGCCACTGAAGCTGATCAGTACCCGACCCTCACCGTTCGGGCCGCGCCGGAAATCGATGTTGGAAATGGTCGGGCCGGCCGACGAGGAAGGCAGCGCCTTGGTCGGGTCGATGGTGGACGCCGTGGTGACCGACTGACTGGCGCTGCCGTTGTTGACGGTCAGAACCAGGCTGTGACCCTCGACCCGCGAGCGATAGCTCGATGCACGCGTCAACTCGACCACGACCCGGGTGCGGCCACCGGCCGAGATTGCCGAAACGCCGGTCGTCGAACCCTTGCCGATGTCCAGGTGCCGCGCTGCTGCATTGTCGGTGTTGGCAAAATCGACGGCGATGCGCGGCGGCGTTTCGGTGGTGAATATCTTCGGATCGGGCACCGCGCCATCACCGAAGTCCATGTGCAACTCGACGCTGCCACCTGGCAGGGCGTCGTAGCTGATGTTCTTCAGCGTGGTGGCGGCTGCCATGGCAGCGCTGGCCCACGTGGCACCGACGATGAGCAGGCCCATCAAGATGTAACGGCTTGCATGGCGCATGACTCGGCCCCGGACGGATTGGATTTGGTTGGTCATTGCATCTGCCCCTGTATTTCCTATTGCTCGCCGAGCGCGATGCTGGCGGGACGTTCCATCCAGCCACCATTACCGTTGGATACCAGCTCGACCAGATCGATGTGGTCTTCGCTGATCGCGGTGACATGCCCGTAATTCTGACCCATGTATTCGCCTACATGGACGCGATGGATGACGCCACCCGGATCCTTGATCAGAACCTCCATGTTCGCCCCGACACCGACCGTGCCGACCATCTTGAGACTGTCCAGCGCAAACATCTCCAGCGGTTCCTTGGGACGATTGGCATCCGGCCGCGGACCGCTGGCGACATTGTTGTTCTGCAGCTCGCTGGTGCTCGGGCTGAACGGGTCACGCTTGTCCTGATCGTCGTACTTGAATGTCTCGAACGTCTTGATCACCGGCAGAGGCTGGATGGGCGCACCCTTCTTGGCTTTCTCCTGCGCGACCCAGGCGCGCAGGTCGGACATGCCGCGAGTGCATCCGCTCAGCACCAGGGCGGCACCCAGCATCAATGCGATTCGGGCGAGATGAGCCGGCTTGATGGCAGCAAACTTGTTCATCGCTTCGCCCCCCCGGCCTTCCCGCCCTTGCCTGCGGCGGCGCTCTCTTCGTCGTCAAGATAACGGTAGGTCTTCACCGTTCCCTGCAGCACGAGCTGGCCGCCGGTCGCGGTTCCCTCCTTGCTGGGCGTCTTCGGCGTCAACGACACATCGTGCAGGGTCAGGATCACCACTCGCGGCAACGAGGCCACGCCGCTGATGAACGTACCAAACTGGTGATAGGTACCGGTCATGCGCAGGGTGATCGGCTTTTCGGCATAGAAATCTTTCGGGGTTTCCGGACCGGGCTGGAACAGCTCGGTTTCCAACCCCGCCGACTGGGCGGTCTGCGAGATGTCGATGAGCAACTCCGGCATCTCGGTCTTGCTGGGCAGCTGGCGCAGCAACTGGCGCAGCATGTCCTGCATCTCGTTGAGCTGCTGTTCCAGCGCTTCGAGATTGACCGACTTGGCCTGCTTGGTGGCGAACTCCTGCTTGAGCTGGTTCTCCTTGCCGGCAAGATTGGCCAGGCTGTCCTGCTGGTCACTGACGAAGAAGTACCAGCCGACCAGCAGCACCACCGCACACAGCAGCGCGGTGAAAAACAGCTTTACCGATTGTGGCCAGCCACCGACATTGTTGCGGTCGAGGTTCTGGATATCGCTGAGGAAACTCATGATCCGGCACCTCCCTTGGCAGCGGCCGCACTCACCGGCTTGACTTCCGGCTGCGACTTGGCTCCCGCCACCGGCTTCGCTGGCGGAGCAGTCAGTGCCTTGGCGGCGCCACCCGGCGCTGCCGGCACTGCCGGCACCGCCGACGCCGCACTGGTACCTGAACCGGCCGGCTCGACCTGGATCTTGTCGGCGCCGACTTCGTCCGACTTGGGGTGACTCAGTGTCACGTTGAGGCCGAAAACGTAGGGCATGCGGGTGGCGTCATGGGTGTTTTCCGTCTTGCTCAGATCCGCGTGACCCATCCACGGCGAGGCCTCGATGTTGCGCATGTACTCGGCCACGCTGGCGTTGGACTGCGCAACGCCATCGAGCGTCATCGACTGGCCGTTCTGCTTCAGTCCGGTCAGTCGCGCGTTGGACGGTATGGTTTTCACCAACTCGTCGAACAGATGCACCATCTGCGACCGATCCGCCTGCAGCTGCTCAATGATCTGCTTGCGTGCCAGCAGGTGCTCGCGCACCTTTTCCAGATCCTTGATCTTGGCTATGCGTACATCAAGCTGCTTGATTTCGGTCTGCAGGTACGCATTGCGGTCGTTCTGGTTGTCGATGCGCTGATCCATCCAGAAGATCCACAGCAGCAGCACGCCCAAGGCCACCACGAAGGCGGCCACCAACTGCATGTAGAACTCGCGTTCGCGCTGTTTGCGCCGTTCGGCACGCCAGGGAAGTAGGTTGACATGTGCCATCAGTCGAAACTCCTCAAGGCGAGGCCGACCGCGATCATCAGCGCCGGTGCGTCCTGCGCCAGCGCCTGGGCCTGAACCCGTGGCGAAAGCGACATGCGGGCCAGCGGGTTGGCGACGACGCAGGGCACGCCCAGTTGTTCTTCCAGCATCGGGCCCAACCCCTCAATCGAGGCGCAGCCGCCAGCCAGCACCACCTGATCGACCTTGCTGTACTCGCTGCCGGCAAAGAAGAACTGCAGCAATCGGCTGATCTGCTGGATCAATGACTCCTTGAACGGCTCCAGCGCCTCGGTCTCGTAGGACTCGGGCAGACCGCCCTTGCGCTTGGCCCGGCCCGCCTCCTCATAGGACAGCCCGAAGCGGCGCATGATCTCGTCGGTCAGCTGCTTGCCGCCGAAAACCTGTTCACGCGAATAGATGGTGCGTTGATTGCGCAGCACGGACAGCGTGGTCATGGTGGCGCCGATGTCGACCACCGCCACCAGCGCATCGCGACCGACGTTGAGCTGGTCGGCAACCATCGCGAACGCGTTCTCCATGGCGAACGCCTCGACGTCGATCACTCTGGCCGTCAACCCGCCCAGATCTAGCGCCGCCACGCGCATGTCGACGTTCTCGGTGCGCGAGGCAGCCAGCAGCACGTTGTTCATGTCGGGGTTGTCGCGTACCGGGCCGATCACCTCATAATCGAGACTGACTTCGTCGATCGGATAGGGGATGTACTGATTCGCCTCCACCTGGATCTGGCCTTCCAGATCATCGTCGGACAGCTCGCTGGTCATAGGGATGATCCGGGTGATTACCGCTGACCCGGCGACAGCTGCCGCTGCGTGCTTGAGCTTGGAGCCAGATCGCGCCAGCGCGCGACGAATCGCATCGCCCACCGCCTCGACCTCGACGATGTTTTTCTCGACCACGGCATTGGGTGGCAGTGGCTCAACCGCGTAGTGCTCCACGCGATAGCGACCGCCCGCTTGACTCAGTTGCAGCAGCTTGACGGCGGTCGAACTGATGTCGACTCCAATCAGCGCCGGCTTCTTGGGTGTAAAAAGCCCCACGATGTTTCCCCCTTGCCGCTGAAGCCCTGACCAGAATCCTGGAGGGATGTGCAGTGGCATTAAATCGAAAAATTAGCGCAATGGCAACGGTCTACGACAACTTTCTCAAGTAATTGACGTGATGTCCACCACATTTGCCGCATCGCCTGCGCTGGCGCAACCCTTGCTTTGGTCGACCAGACCTCATGACTCGAATACTGCTACATCTATACTCTGCCATGTTTTGACTCAGGTCTCGCTATCTCCACACCATGCGAATTTTCAAGCGTTTGTTGCGCTGGGCACTGATCCTGGCTTTTTCCGGTTTGCTCCTGACAGTGCTCGCGGTAGGCGTGGCGTACTGGTTGATAGCTCCCAGACTCCCCAATGTGGCGGAGCTGAAGGACTACCATATGCAGGTGCCTTTGCGCGTGCTGAGCGCCGACGGCAAGCTCATCGCCACATTCGGCGAAACCCGGCGTATCCCGGTGGCCATCGCCAACGTGCCCGCCCGGCTCAAGCACGCGGTGCTGTCGGCCGAAGACGCAGACTTTTACCATCACCCGGGCGTGGACTGGCACGGGATTGCGCGCGCCGCCTGGCACGTCATCATCACCGGCGGCGACAAGGGGCCAGGCGGCTCGACCATCACCCAGCAGGTGGCGCGCAACTTCTTCCTCAGCCCGGAAAAACTCTATTCGCGCAAGCTCACGGAGATCTTCATCGCGCTGCGCATCGAACATGAGCTGACCAAGGATCAGATCCTCGAGCTCTATCTCAACAAGATGTTTCTCGGTCACCGCTCCTACGGCGTTGCCGCGGCGGCGGAGTACTACTACGGCAAGACCCTGGATCAGCTGACGGTTGCCGAGTGCGCGCTGATTGCCTCGACTTTTCAGCTGCCGTCGGCGGTCAATCCGATCAACAGCCCCAAGCGGGCCATCGCCAGGCGCAATTGGGTGCTGAGCGAAATGCTGCGGCATGGCTACATCACCAAGGCGGTTTACACCCAGGCAATCGCCGAGCCGAACCATGCCTATCCGCACGAGCAGCCGATTGAGGTGGACGCTCCTTACCTGGCTGAAATGGTAAGGCGTCAGGTACTCGATCGCCTCGGTAACGCGGCGTTGACGGAGGGTTATGTCGTCAAGACCACGGTGCTGAGTGCTCGTCAGCAGACCGCCGTGGAAGCGGTACGCGACGGCTTGATCGACTACGACCATCGGCACGGCTGGCGCGGACCGGAAGCTCACCAGGATCTGCCGGCGAACGCCGGCGAGACCGACTTCGACCAGGTGCTCTCCAGTTACACCGGCATTTCGGGCCTGCAGCCGGGTCTGGTCATCAGCAGCAATGCGCAGCAGGCAACGGTCTATCTGGCCAGCCATGAGAGCGTGATACTCGACCTGGCAGCAATGAGCTGGGCGCGCAAGCACATCAGCGACGACCGCGTGGGCGCCGCTCCCAGCCGCGTCGACGAGGTACTCAAGCGCGGTGACGTGATCCGGCTTGCCCGCGACGACAAGGGCAACTGGCAATTGGCGCAGATTCCCGCCGTGCAGGCGGGGCTGACCTCGATCAATCCGGAAGATGGCGCCATCGAAGCGCTTGTGGGTGGCTTCAGCTTCGTGCGCAGCAAGTTCAACCGCGCCGTGATGGCCGCACGCCAACCGGGATCGAGCTTCAAGCCCTATATGTACTCGGCGGCGTTCGAGCGCGGCTTCACCCCGGCCTCGATCATCAACGATGCACCGCTGGCCTTGCCCGACCCGTCGCGTCCGAACGGCATCTGGACGCCATCCAACGATGATGGCAAGTTCGCCGGGCCGATGCGCCTGCGTGAGGCGCTGGTGCAGTCGAAAAACCTGGTCTCGGTGCGCCTGCTCGACGCAGTCGGGGTGAACTTCGTGCGCCAATACGCCACCCGCTTCGGCTTCCCGCTTGATGCGATACCGGCAAACCTTTCCATGGCGCTGGGCACCGCTTCGGTATCGCCAATGAGCCAGGCTCGCGGCTACGCGGTATTCGCCAATGGCGGTTACCTGGTGACGCCTTATTTCATTCACGAAATCGACGATCGCGACGGCAAGCCGGTATATCTGGCCAACCCTGCCCGGGCCTGTCGCGACTGCAAGGAGCGGCTGCTCGATTCCAGTCCACCGGGCCCACCACCGGCCGTGATGAACAAGACCCCGCAAAACAGCGTGGCCGGCGCCAGCAGCGCCCCCGCCCCGGCGAGCAGCGTCGACGGCGTTGGCGAAGCGGTGTTGCCGGCCGACGTCCATGACAAGAGCAGCCATCCTCCGGTACTCGCACCTCGCGTGATCGGCCCGCGCAACGACTATCTGATCACCTCGCTGATGAAGGACGTGATCCTTCGCGGTACCGGCTCGGCGGCTCGTGCGCTCAACCGCTCCGACCTTGCCGGCAAGACCGGTAGCACCAATGATCATCGTGACGCCTGGTTCGTCGGCTTCAACGGCGACCTGTCGACCGCGGTGTGGGTGGGCTTCGACGACTACAGCTCGCTGGGACGCGGCGAATTCGGCGCCAAGGCCGCCCTGCCCATCTGGATGCAGTACATGGGCGCCGCACTGAAGGGCGAGCCAGAGAGCTCATTGCCGATGCCACCGGGAATCAGTACGGTATGGATCAACCGCCAGAGCGGCCTGCCCACCTCGGCGGATGATCCGGATGGCATGAACGAGATATTCAAGGTGGAAGACATCGATCGGCTGCGCAAGCAGGCCGCCCAAAAGAAGGAGCAGGATCAGCAACACGCCTACGACATCTTCTGAGCCCACGAGCCAGCCAGGCCGTGCGTGCTGTTGTCCACCGATCAGATGAGGAGCGCGCCATGTCCCGAGGCGAACACCACCGCATCCACGCGCATGATCGCCTGCAGCGAAATCGGCTGCGGGTCGCCCAGGAGGCCGCGCGTCTGATGAGCGAGCACGGCATCCGCGATTTTCATCACGCCAAGCTCAAGGCGGCCGAGCACCTCGGCATCCTCGATGGCCAGGCCTTGCCGCGCAACCTGGAAATCGAACAGGCGCTGCGCGAACACCAACGCCTGTTCCTCGCCGACAGCCAGCCGAAACTGCTGCTGCAACGACGCGAAGCGGCCCTCGAAGCGATGCGTTTCCTGAGCCAGTTCGAGCCGCGCCTGGTCGGTGCGGTGCTTGAGGGCACCGCTGACGCGCATTCAGCAGTCTGCCTGCACGTTTTCAGCGACGACCCGGATGCAGTCGAACTCTATCTGCGCGAACTCGGTGTACCGGTCGAGAGCCAGGTGCGCCGGCTGCGTTACGGCCAAGGCGAACAGCCGGAGTACCCGGTACTGCTGTTTGCTGCCGACGAGTTGCCGTTCGACCTGACCGTGCTGCCGCGGGATGCGATTCGCCAGGCGCCGCTGGATCGTGCGGATGATCGACCGATGCGCCGCGCCGGACTGGCCCAGGTCGAAATGCTGCTGGCAGAAGACCAGTCTGTCGATGGCTCCGAGCAGCGCCGCACTGCGGCGCTGCGCTGAAACCTTCCCTGCGCTGCATACAGCAACGCCCCGGTGCGAGCCGGGGCGTTTCCGACAACCTCACGCCAAACGGGAGATCAGCGTCCGGCGGCCTTTGCGTAGTCGCGCACGGCCGGTCCGGTGTAGATCTGGCGCGGGCGACCGATGCGCGATCCAGGCGTTTCATGCTGCTCGATCCAATGGGCGATCCAGCCGGAAGTGCGCGCAATGGCGAACATCACGGTGAACATTTCGGTCGGGATGCCCAACGCCTTGTAGATGATGCCTGAATAGAAATCGACATTCGGGTACAGCTTGCGCTCGACAAAGTACTCGTCCTTCAGCGCCGCTTCCTCCAGCTTCATCGCCACGTCCAGCAGCGGATCCTTGACGCCGAGCTCGGCCAGCACCTTGTGGCACATCTCGCGAATGATCTTGGCGCGCGGATCGAAGTTCTTGTAGACGCGGTGACCGAAGCCCATCAGGCGGAAGCTGTCGTTCTTGTCCTTGGCACGCTTGACCGCCGACTCGACGTTGTCCGGCGAGCCGATCTCGCGCAACTGCTTCAGTACCGCCTCGTTGGCGCCGCCATGCGCCGGGCCCCACAGCGCCGTGATCCCGGCAGCGATCGACGCATACGGATTGGCACCGGTGGAACCCACCAGGCGCACGGTCGATGTCGACGCATTCTGCTCGTGATCGGCATGCAGGATGAACAACAGATCCAGCGCCTTGGCCGCCACCGGATTCAATTGCAGCGGCTCGCTGGGCACCTCGAACATCATGTGCAGGAAGCGCGTGACGTACTCGAGGTTGTTGCGTGGATAGCGCACCGGCCAGCCGATCGAATAGCGGTAGCAGGCCGCGGCAATCGTCGGCATCTTGGCGATAAGGCGGATCGCGGCCATCTTGCGATCTTCAGGATTGTCCACGTCCAGATCGTCATGATAGAACGCCGACAGCGAGGCCACCGCCGCAGCCAGCATCGCCATCGGATGCGCGTCATGATGGAAGCCCTGGAAGAAGTTCTTCTGCGCCTCGTGCATCATCGTGTGATGGGTGATGTCGTGCTCGAAGCCTGCGAACTCAGCCTTGTTCGGGAGCTCGCCATGGAGCAGCAGGTAAGACACTTCGAGGAAGTTTGAGTTTTCCGCCAACTGTTCGATCGGGTATCCGCGATACAGCAGCACACCCTCGTCGCCATCGATGTACGTGATCGCGCTCTTGGTGCTGGCGGTGCTGCCGTAACCGGGGTCGTAGGTGTAGTGACCGGTGTCCTTGTAAAGGGTGCCGATGTCGATGCATGCCGGGCCGAGCGTACCGCTGACCAGCGGCAGGTCGCTGCTGCGTTTACTCGACTCATCCACCAACTTGACGATCTTGGGATCGGACACGGAAACCTCCTGGACTTGAACATGTGGGTCGCCGCCGGAACCGCGGCGACAGACACGGTTGCGGACGGATTATCTGGCGTTGCAGCGCATGCCGATGAATGGGCCATGCGGGGGACACTGCGACACCTTAGCCGGCTAATTATCGCACAATGCCGACGTCACATTCGAATGCGAATGGTCGGAAAAACGCAATTCCGGGCACGAAAAGACACGGGGCGAGCCTGCGCTCGCCCCGTGTCCGGAATCGGAGATGGACGGCCATTGCCAGGCAATGGCCGCGCGGCATCACTCCTTGACGGAGCCCGCGTAGCGACGGCGGAACTTGTCGACGCGGCCGCCCACGTCCAGCGACTTCTGCTTGCCGGTGTAGAAAGGATGCGAATGGCTGGAGATATCCACCTTGATCAGCGGGTACTCATTGCCGTCTTCCCACTTGATGGTTTCCTTGCTGGACATGGTCGACTTGGTCAGGAACGCAAAGTCGGACGACAGGTCCTGGAACACCACCGGGGCGTAGTTCGGATGGATATCAGGCTTCATGGACTGGCTCTAAAGCGGTGGTGAAAAGAGCGGCATTGTAACGAGATGGCTACCCGCCACGCAAGTCCACGACCACCCCTGCGCCGTGAGGACAGCGCGCGTGGCTGGCCAACATCATTCGGCGGCGCCCAGGGCACGGCGTACCATGGCCTCAAACCGGGCGTGATCGACCTCCAGCACGATATGGGCCTGCGGCGTCCGGCCCAGCCGGCCATCCCAGTCAACCACCGTCGCACCGCGGGTGAGTCGCCCATCCAGCTCCACTGCCACCGCCCGGCGCTCGCTGCGGGTGACGATGGAAGGATCCACCGCCACCGCCATGGCCAGTGCGTCGGCGGCTATCACGCCGCGGCGACGGTGACTGACGTTGTAACTGCGCGCGGTGGCCACGATCCTGCCGAAGAAGTCGGCGCGGTGGTCGCCCGCCGCCAGCCAGCGATCGAATGCGTCGTCATCGAAGGCATGCCGCAGGGTGGCCTCCCAGTCGATCAGATCGAACTCGGGAAAGGCCTGGAACACCACGTGGGCCGCTTCGGGATCGAAACCGATGTTGAATTCTGCCGGGATCCTGCCGGTGTTGCCGTGGCCGGTCACCGCGCCGGCCATCACCACCAGGCGGGCCACACGCTGCGGCAGACCGGGATCGAGCCGCAGCGCCAGCGCCAGATTGGTCAGCGGCGCCAGCGCCACCAGGGTCAGCTGGCCCGGTCGCTCGCGGGTCAGGCGGAGCAAGGCCAGCGCCGCCGCCTCGTCGGCGACGACGGCTGCCGGCTCGGCGAAACCGATGTCGCCGAAGCCGTCAGCACCGTGCACGAAGGCTGCGTCCTCTTCCGGCTCACGCACCAGCGGTGTGGCGCATCCAGCGAATACCGGGATGTCGCGATCCAGCAAATCGACCAGGGTGCGGGCATTGCGCACTGTATGGTCGAGGCCGACATTGCCTGCGGCAATGCTCAGTGCGGCAATATCGGCATGGGCATGGGCGATCAGGATGGCCAGGGCGTCGTCGACGCCCGGATCGGTATCAATCAGCAACTGCGGTCGGGTCATGGCTCACGAGCGCTTGCGCAAACGACGTAGCTTAGAGGGATCAGGAGACAAGAGCGAGCCACGCTGAAACCCCGCTCCCCGCTCCCCGTTCCCCGCTTCACGCATGCGCATAGCGTGCAGCCCCGCCGATCCATCGATGGATCAGCCGCTCGGTCTGCTCGGGGTGCTCCTCAAGCATCGACTCGCCGACGCGCTGCACCGCCGGCAGCAGATGTGCGTCGCGACTGAGGTCGGCGATGCGGAAACTCAGCTCGCCAGTCTGACGGGTACCAAGCACTTCACCCGGGCCGCGCAACTCGAGATCCTTCTCCGCGATGCGGAATCCATCCGTGGTATCGCGCATCACCTGCAGCCGCTCCCGCGCCAGCTGACCCAATGGCGGCTGGTACAGCAGCACGCAATTGGAGGCCAGCGCACCACGCCCCACCCGGCCGCGCAGCTGATGCAACTGGGCCAGGCCAAGCCGTTCGCTGTTCTCGATCACCATCAGACTGGCATTGGGCACGTCAACGCCGACCTCGATCACCGTGGTCGCCACCAGTATGGCGAGCTCGCCCCGCTTGAACGCGTCCATCACCGCCTGCTTTTCCTGCGGCTTCATGCGGCCGTGAATCAGGCCGATGCGGAACCCCGCCAGCGCGGCGGAAAGCTCGGCGTACGCCACCTCGGCGGCCTGCGCGCGCAATTGCTCGGACTCCTCGATCAGGGTGCATACCCAATAAACCTGGCGCCCTTCGCCACAGGCGACACGGATACGTTCGATCACCTCGCTGCGCCGCGCATTGGAGATGGCGATGGTCTGAACCGGTGTGCGGCCAGGCGGTAATTCGTCGATCGAAGACACGTCCAGATCGGCATAGGCACTCATCGCAAGCGTGCGCGGGATCGGTGTCGCGGTCAGCACCAGCTGATGCGGTACCCGTTCTCCTTCGCGCCCCTTGTCGCGCAGGGACAAGCGTTGCTGCACGCCGAAGCGATGCTGTTCGTCGACGATCACCAGGCCCAGCCGCGCAAACGCCACGCCTTCCTGCATCAACGCATGCGTCCCGATCACCACCGGCGCGCCGGAAGCGACCCGCTCCAGCGCCAGCTTGCGTGCCTTGCCGGTGACCTTGCCGGCCAGCCATTCCACCTCGATACCGAGCGGCTGCAGCCATTGCCGAAAATTGTGCAGATGTTGCTCGGCCAGCAACTCGGTCGGCGCCATCAGCGCGACCTGCTGGCCGGACTCGACCGCAGCAAGCGCCGCCAGCGCTGCGACCACGGTCTTGCCCGAGCCGACATCGCCCTGCACCAGCCGCAGCATCGGTTGCGGTCGCGCCAGGTCGGCCGCGACTTCGGCGGCAACGCGTTGCTGTGCCGCGGTCAGCTCGAATGGCAGACCTGCCAGCAGTCTCCGGCGCAGGCCACCATCGCCGCCAAGCTCAGGAGCAATCCGGCGGCGGATCGCCGCACGCATGCGCTTGAGGCTCAGGTGCTGGGTCAGCAGCTCCTCGAACGCCAGCCGCTGCTGCGCCGGATGCAGGCCGAGGGTCAACTGCGCCAGATTCGCGTCCACCGGCGGCCGGTGCACGTACAGCAGCGCATCCCGCAGCGAGGTCAGCCCGCACTGGGCACACAGCCGGGGCGGAATCAGCTCCAGCTGCGTCGCCGCCGGCAACAGCGCCAGCGCCTTGCCGATCACTCCCGCCAGCCGCTTGCTACTGAGGCCCTCGGTTGTCGGGTAGACCGGACTTAGCAATTCGTCGACGACCACCGCTGCATCGCCGGACAGCCGCTGGTAGTTCGGATGCACCATCTCCAGCCCCTGCGCGCCATGACGCACGTCGCCATAACAGAGCAGACGGGTGCCGGGTCGCAACTGTTCGGCCTGGGCCCGGTTGAAGTGGAAGAAGCGCAGCAACAGGGTCTGCCGACTGGCATCGACAATGGCCACCTTCAGTTGCGGGCGATAGCGGAAGCCGCGCTCGATCGCCTCGACCACGCCCTCCACCTGGGCACGCTCGCCGACGCACAGATCGCCGATGGTGCTGATCCGGGTCTTGTCTTCGTAGCGCAGCGGCAGGTGGAACCACAGATCCTGCACCCGCTCCAGCCCAAGCCGCGCCAGCGTCGCGACCAGCGCCGGGCCGACGCCGGGCAGCGCACCCACCGGCGTGACGCCCGGATCGGTACTGGAAGTGGAGGCGGAACGGACGGTGCGGGCAGCCATGAAATGCAAGCCTAACCGAGCGACACCGGTTGGCGTAAGCCGAACGCCAACCGAGGCTGTCGGCGCAATCCGACTGAAGCAATCAGACCATCCCGATCAGGACAAGACCATCACCGCATCGACCTCGACCTGGGCGGCCTTCGGCAGGCCGGACACTTCGATGGTGGAACGTGCCGGATAGGGCTGCTGGAAGTATTCGGCCATCACTGCATTGACTGCGGCAAAATTCGCCAGGTCGGTAACATAGATGCCCACCCGCACGATCTGCGCCAGCGAACCGCCAGCGGCCCGGGCTACTGCATCGAGGTTGTCGAATACCCGTCGCGCCTGGACCGTGATGTCGCCATCCACCAGGGCCGCCGTGGCCGGATCGAGTGGAATCTGACCGGAGAAGTACACCGTGTTGCCAGCGCGCACGGCCTGCGAATAAGGGCCGATTGCAGCGGGTGCCTGCTCGGTGAAGATCGTGCTGCGGGACATGGGCAAACTCGAGTGGAGAAAACACGATTATGGTAGAAGCGCACCCTGTGCGCGATGCTCCTGTGCACGATAGCGCAGACAAACCCGAAGAACATCGCGCACAGGGTGCGCTCCTACAGCGGATAGCGATACGCACCGCTGACCACACCGGTGCGACGCACCCGGCGGATCACGTCGGCGAGGTGCTTGCGGCTCTTCACTTCCATCGAGAACAGCAGGGTCGCGGCGGACGCGTCCCGCTCCACATACTCCACGTTCTCGATATTGGAATCGGCCGCGGCGATCGCTGCGGCAACCGTTGCCAGCACACCAGGGCGGTTGATCACCTCGATTCGCAACTGCGCACGATAGTCGCCTTGCACGCCACGATCCCACTCGATGCCGACGCACCGCTCGGGCGACTTGCCCAGCTCGATCACGTTGGGACATTCCTGCCGGTGCACCACGATGCCCTTGCCCGAGGACAGGTAACCGATGATGTCGTCGCCCGGCAGCGGGTGGCAGCAATTGGCAAAGCTGAGCACACCGCGCTCGGCCCCGCTGATGCGGATTTTCTCCTGCGCCAGCGACGACGCCTGCTTTGCCGCGGCACCCTTCTTGCGACGCGAACCGAGCAACTGAGTGGCGACCACGTCGGGCATGCGATTGCCCAGCGCAATATCGGACAGCAGCTCCTCCAGCCGGTTGAGCTTGGACGTTTCCAGGAAGCGATCCAGCACGGCCGCAGGAATGCCGTCCAGGCTGCTGCCCTGCGCATCGAGTGCGCGGTCGAGCATGCGATGGCCGAAGTCGACCGCATCCTCGTGCTGCAGATGTTTCAGATACTGGCGGATCGCGGTGCGCGCCTTGCCGGTGACCACCACCTCCAGCCATGCCGGATTGGGCACCGCCGACGGCGCCGTGATGATCTCGACCAGCTGACCGGACTCCAGCCGGGTGCGCAGCGGCAACAGGCGCTTGTCGACCCGCGCAGCGACCGCGTGGTCGCCGACGTCGGTATGCACCGCATAGGCAAAATCCAGCGCGGTGGCGTTGCGCGGCAGCGACAGGATGTCGCCGCGCGGCGTGAACAGGTACACCTCGTCGGGGAACAGGTCGATCTTGACGTTCTCGATGAATTCCGCGGAAGACACCGTGTTGGCCGAGCTGTCGACCATCGAGGACAGCCACTCGCGCGCCCGCGCCTGGGCGCTGTTGGCCGGACCACTGTCGGTCTTGTAGGCCCAATGCGCCGCGACGCCGCGCTCGGCGACCGAGTCCATTTCGGCGGTGCGTATCTGCACCTCGATGGGCGCCCCGAACGGCCCCAACAGCACCGTGTGCAGCGACTGGTAGCCGTTCGCCTTGGGGATCGCGATGAAATCCTTGAAGCGGCGATCGACCGGCTTGTACAGCGCATGCACCACGCCCAGCGCCATGTAACAACTCATCGCACTGTCGACGACCACGCGAAAGCCGTAGACGTCCATCAGCTGGGTGAAGCTCTTGTGCTCGCCGCGCATCTTCGAATAGATGCTCCACGCCGACTTGATCCGGCCGACCACGTGGGCAGGCAGCTTGTCGGCGGCAAGGCGCGCCGACAGCGCCGCCTCGATCTTGCCCATCGCCTCGCGCCGGTTGCCCAGTGCCGCACGAATGCGTTCGCTGATCACCCGGTAGCGATCGGGATAAAGCGCACGAAATCCCAGATCCTGCAGCTCCGCCTTGAACTTGTTCATGCCCAGGCGTTGCGCGATAGGCGCAAAGATTTCCAGCGTCTCGCGGGCAATCCGCCGTCGCGATTCACTGTCCTTGGCGCCGAGCGTACGCATGTTGTGCAGACGGTCGGCCAGCTTGATCAGGATGACCCGGATGTCGCGCGCCATCGCCAGAAGCATCTTGCGGAAACTTTCCGCATCGGCCTCCTGGCGCGTGCCGAAGCGCATCTTGTCCAGCTTGGTGACGCCATCGACAAGTTCGGCCACCACTTCGCCGAATTCGCTGGCGAGTGCCTCCCGGCTGAGATCGGTGTCTTCGAGGGTGTCGTGCAGGATCGCCGCGATGATCGTCTCGGCATCCAGCCCCAGCTCGGCCAGGATGCCGGCCACCGCGACCGGATGGGTAATGTATGGCTCGCCACTCTTGCGCTCCTGACCGGCGTGCGCCTGCTCACCGATCTGGAACGCGCGCAGGACGCGCTGCACCTGCTCGTCGGGCAGATAGGTGATGCGCTCTTTCAGTGCCAGCACGTACGGCGGCAGGGTGGACAGATCGACCGGGGCGGGTTCGGTTGCCGCAGTCATCGCTGACTGGCGCCGGATCAGGCGCCTACCTCGCAACCATTGGCGATGACGACCGCAAGCGCAGATGCGACCACGCCAGCGTTGCCGGCGCGGTTGCGTGAACTGCCGTGGTCGTCATCCATATCAGTCGTCGCCGCCCTTGGACAGGTCGTCATCGACTTCCGCGGCAGCCCATTCCAGCGCTTCGCGCTCGGCACGCTCGCGCTCGGCCTTGTCGATCTGGTCGATCGTGGCCTGGTCGATGCGGCGGGCGGCGATTTCGCGCAGCGCCAGCACGGTCGGCTTGTCGTGATCAGGATTGACCGCCGGCTCGGCGCCCTTTTCCAGCTGGCGCGCGCGCTTGGTCGCCATCAGCACCAACTCGAAGCGGTTGTCGACCACCTCGAGGCAGTCTTCCACGGTAATACGGGCCATTGTGAAATCCTTAAAGAAAAAAATGACTTATATGGCCTGACAGTGTAGCCAGCGGGTGCTTTGCTGGCAATGCGGCAAAGCGTATGATGGCGGGCTGGTCGCGCCACGGCAGTCCGACAGCGCCCCGAAAGTCGTGCAATATATAAAACCAGCCGGTACACTTTATCCGGTTCCCGACCCGAATCCCCGGCTTCCAATGATCCCACCGCCACGATTCTTCCTGCCCAGCCGCTGGTTGGCGATGCTGGCCATCGTCATGCTGACCGGCTGCGCGATCGCCAAGCCACGTACTGACGATCCGCTGGAGAAGTTCAACCGCAGCGCCTACAAGTTCAACGACGCGGTGGACAAGGCCGCGATCCGCCCTGTCGCGGTGGGTTATCGCAAGATCACCAATGCGCCGGTGCGTCGATCGTTCAGTGACTTTTTCACCAACATCCGCATGCCGATCACGGTGGCCAATGACCTGCTGCAGGCGCGTCCGAAGCAGGCCCTGCAGAGTACCGGTCGATTCCTGGTCAACCTGACCCTGGGTATTGGCGGCTTCTTCGATCCGGCCAGCCAACTTGGCCTGCCGCTGGAGGACAACGACTTCGGTATCACCCTGGCTCGCTGGGGGGCTCCGGAGGGCGACTTCCTGATGGTGCCATTGCTCGGCCCCAGTACCGCACGCGACATCTGGCGCATGCCGGTTGACAGCTATTTCTTCGATCCGCTGAGCCTGTTCGCCAACAATCATCATTACAACGGACTGCAGTACCTGCCGCAGGCGATGTACCTGGTGACCTTGCGCTCGCGTGGAATCGACGCCGAAGGCTTCCTGCAATCCGCCTACGACCCCTACGTGTTCATCCGTGACGCGTATCGCCAGCAACGCCTGTACGAAATCTACGACGGCAATCCGCCGATCGAGATCATCCAGCAGATGCAGGGCCTGGACAATCCGGACTTTGATCCGGAGCAGTTGCTCGATCAGCAGCACCAGTGGGAAACCAAGCATCCCAAGCAGACGAACGCCAAACCCGACGAGAATCCCGTCAAACATTGACGCATGGCAGCGCCGAGGTCGCAAAAGAAAAGGGGCCGCGGCCCCTTTTCTTGTCCTGATCGGGTCGGAGCCGGTCAGGTCAACAGGTCATTGACCTCGCAGACCTGCGCCAGCACCTGCATCGACGCCGGCATGTGAACCACCTGCACGGACTGGCCACGCCGGTCGGCGGCAGCCACCACCGCAAGCACGCAGGCAAGTCCGGCGCTGTCACTCAGACTGACACCAGCCAGATCCAGCCGCACCGGCGTCACGCTCGTCAATACGGACTGGATCGCCTGCAGCACGGCCGCAGCGGTATCGAAGTTCAGAGCACCACTCAGCGCCAGCGTGCCTGGTGTGGATTGATCGAGCTGGAATTCCTCGGCCATGCTCACTTGGCGCCCTTGCTGTCCTTGTCCAATGCTTCCAGCGCCTTTTCGCCCTGGGTTTCGAGGTTGGTGATCAGCTGCTCGATACCGACCTTGCGGATCTCGGCATCGACCTGGTTGCGATAGTTGGTGACGTAGGAAATGCCTTCGATGATCACGTCGTAAGCCTTCCAGTCGCCATTGCGGCTCTTGCGGAACGCGTAATCGATGGACACCAGCTTGCCGTCGTCCAGCACCACCTGGGTGCGCACCACGGTGCGCTTGTCATTGAGGTCGCCCTTGAACGGCAGCACCTTGACGCGGCCGCGGGTGTAGTTGAGCAGCCCCTCGGCATAGCGGTGGGTGATCGAGTTGTAGAACGCCTTGGCAAAGCGCTCGCGCTGCGCCGGAGTCGCCTCGCGGGCATGCTGACCGAGCACCAGGATCGAGGCGTAGTCGAGGTCGAAATGCGGCAGGAACACCTCGTCGATGATGCTGATCAGCTTGTCACGGTTTTTCTTCAGCTCGTCGCGGTGGCCGTCGATTGCCGTGGCCAGCTGGTCGGCGATGCCTTGCACGATCTGCACCGGGGTCTGCTGTGCGGCGGCAGTGGCGGCCGCGGGCTGATCCTGGGCAAACGATGGCGGCGCTGCGATCACCGTGGCGAAAGTGAAAGTGATGGCAAGAACCAGTCTGCGCAACATGGGAAACTCCTTGAGCTGAACCGGCATGGTGCACCGGCGTGATATGGGTTATTTGCTGCTGCCAGCGTCTTTCTTGTCGCTGGGCGAGCCATTGACCAGGAACTTGCCGATCAGATCCTCCAGCTGCATCGCGGACTGGGTGAGGATCATCTCGTCGCCGTTCTTCAGCATGTCGGGAGAGCCGCCCGGCTGGATCGCCACAAACTGGCTGCCGATCAATCCGCTGGTGAACACCGCGGCGGCCGAATCGTCGGGAATCTGGTTGTAGCGCTTGTCGATCGCCAGCACCACCTGGGCGTTGAGCTTGACCGGGTCGACGCGCACCGACTGCACGCTGCCGATGACCACACCGGCCATCTTGACCGGCGCACCGACCGACAGCGTGCCTACGTTGGTGAAATCGGCCCTGACGGTATAGCTGCCGCCGGCATTGTCGACCACTCCGCCCGCACCGAAGAATTTGCCCAGCATTTCTTCCAGCGGCTGGGTCGATCTGGTTCGAGCCAGCGTGCCGCCGGCTGCGACGGCCTGCTTGGAGCTGCCGTACTCGATGCCGACGTACTGGTCACCAAGCAGGCCGCTGGTGAAGATGGTGGCCACCGAGTCCAGCGGAATGTGGTCGTAGGTCTTTTCGATCGACAGCTTCACTTCGGCCACGTCATGACCCGGCGCCAGCGTGATCGACTGCACCTGGCCAACCCTGACACCGGCAATCTTCACCGGCGCCCGCTCCTTCAGCTGGCCGATATTGGTGAACTGCGCATCGACGGTGTAGCTGTCGCCCTGATGCACATTCGCCACCGAGCTGGTCTGCGTCGCCAGGTAAGCCAGTGCAGCAAAGCCCAGCACGATGAACAGGCCGGTGCCGACGGCATAGGAACTTCTTGCTTGGCTCACGGCACGATCCTCGGTGAACAGTGGGAAATCATGGTAACGGTCATGGTGATGGTCACATCAGGAAAGCGGTAAGTACGAAGTCCAGCGCCAGGATCGCGATCGACGAGGCGACCACGGTGCGGGTGGTGGCGTGGGCCACGCCCTCGCTGGTCGGCGGCGTGTTGAAGCCCTGGAACACGGCGATCAGCGACACGACCGCGCCGAAAGCCAGGCTCTTGAACAACACGCCGTTGACGATGTCGGTGTGCACATCGACCTCGGCCGTCATGTTCGACCAGAACGTGCCGTTATCGATGCCCAGCCAGGTGACGCCGACCAGGTGGCCGCCAAACACCGCCATGGCGCAGAACACGCAGCAAAGCAGCGGCATCGCGATCAGTCCGGCCAGGAAGCGCGGAGTGGCCACGTAGGCAATCGGGTCGACCGCCATCATCTCCATCGCGTCGATCTGGTCGGTGGCGCGCATCAGGCCGATCTCGGCAGTGATCGAGGTACCGGCGCGGCCGGCGAACAGCAGCGCGGTGACGACCGGCCCCAGTTCGCGATACACCGACAATGCCACCACCATGCCGCTGGCCGACGTGCCACCAAAAATCGACAACACGTGGTACAGCTGCAGCATCAGCACCATGCCGACGAACAGGCCGCAGACAGTGAGGATGGTCAGGCTCATCGCACCGACGAACCAGAGCTGCCGTACGGTTTCGCGGATGTAGCGCAAACTGCGTGGAACCGCCGCCAGCAAGGTCAGCAGAAACAGTCCGCAGGCACCGATCTGGGCCAGCGACTGCATCACCGCGTTGTTCTGTTGTGGCAGTCGCTCGCTCATTTCGTCGCCTCGGAAAAGCCCAGCGCCTGCGCGTAGTCGCCTGCGGGATACTGGAATGGCACCGGGCCGTCGGCTTCGCCACCAAAGAACTGGCGCGTCCACGGCGAGCCGTCGTCGGCGATGGTTTTCGGATCGCCCTGGGCCACCACCTTGCCATTGGCGATCAGGAAAATGTGATCCGCCACCTGCTTGATCGCTTCCAGCTCATGCGCCACCAGCACGCTGGTGATGCCGAGGGTCTGATTGAGCGTGCGGATCAGTTT
>JAJXYE010000374.1 GCA_021780735.1 Pseudomonadota bacterium
GGCATCGCGGCACTCGCCGCGGGTGCCGGCTCACCCGTCTGCAGCCGTTGCAGTGCGCCGGACAGGCTTGCCTCCGAATCGATCAGGAACTGGCCGGACACCACCACGTGTTCGCCGCCGACCAGGCCGGCCAGCACCTCGGTGTAGCCGCCGGCCGACCGGCCCAGGCGCACGGGTACGGGCCGAAAGCGGTCGCCGCCTTCCGCCACGATCACCCGCGGTGTTGCGCTGCCGGTCGCGATCACGGCGCCGTCGGGCACGACCGGCTCCGGTGGCCCCGAGGCCGGCTGTAGGCCCACGTCGACGAACATGCCCGGGCTCAATGCGTCACCGGGATTGGCCAGCACGATGCGGGCCTGCTGGGTGCGTGTCGTGGCGTCGACCTCCGGCAGCAGGGTTTCCACCTGGCCGCGGAACACGTGGCCAGGCAAGGCCGTCGTACGCACGGTCACCGGCGTGCCTGCGCGCACTATGCCCGCCATGGCCTGCGGCAGTGCCGCCTCCACCCACACGGTGGACAGGCCGTTGAGCGTCATCAGCGTCTGACCGGCCCCGACCTGCTGGCCTTCGCGCACGTCCAGGGCCGTGACCACGCCGTCCTGCGGCGCGTGCAGCGTGATGCGGCCGTCGTGCGCGGAGGCAATATCCGGCGCGGTAAGGCCCAGTACCTGCAGCCGCTGCCGCGCCGCGGCGCGCAGCGCCTGCGCGTCACTGGACTGCGCATGCTGCAAGGCGCGGTATTCAGCGATCGCGCTGTTCCATGAGGGTGCCAGCAGTTCGGCCAACGGTTGCCCAACCTTGACGGCGGTATACGGCGCGCGCACGTCGAGTCGCGCCACCACCGCGTCGGTCCGCGCGCTCACGGTGACGGCGCCCCGCAGGTTCCAACCCACGGTGCCAGGCACCTCCAGGTGGGCAGCCAGAACGCGACGCACGACCGGCTCCGCACGTACGCCCAGGTTCTGCACGGTCGCCGGATCGATGCGCACCACACCCTTGCCGGTGCCTCCTTCGTCCGCGTATCGGGGTACCAGGGGCATGCCCATTGGCGACCGGCCCGGATGATCGAAGTGCTGGTCCGGCACCATGGTGTCGTACCAGTACAGCACCTTGCGTGGCGAGCCCTGTGCCGTGGCGACGGCGTTGGCGCGGGGGGGCGTGGTCCCCGCATGGCGGCCGCCGACATACCCCAAGGCGAGGAGGACGGCGGCACCAGCCAGTGCGCCGATCACGATAACTATCCGTTTCATGGCAGGTGCTCCGACGATGGGGTGGAGGTGGGCAATAGGTAAGCCAGGGCCGCCCAGGCGCGAGCCCGCGCAACCAGCGCGTCGGTGTAATCGAGGCGCAGCGCGATCTCGTCGCGGCGGGCGTCCAACCACGGTTGCAATGTGCCGCCGCCGCGATACGTGGCCAGCGCCACCCGACTGCGGTCGCGCGCCAACGGCAACAGCGTGTCGCGGTCGCGTGCGATCTGCCGGCCCCACCCCTGCCAGGTCGCGATATCGCGTGCGACGGTCGCGCGTTGTGCACGACGGGCATCCTCGTGTGCGAACTCGACCGCATCGCGTTGCGCCTGTCTGGCGCTGATATCGGGATCCTGCCGGTTACGTGCAAACAACGGCAGGGTCACGCCGAACTGCACCATCACCATGTCCGACAGGTACGGCGCTCGGTGACCGTAGGTGACATCCACACTCCAGTCCGGATGCTTGGAAGCACGTGCCCGCGCCAACGCCGCATCGGCAACCTGTTCGCGTGCCTGCCAGGCCTGCATCGGTGCCTGCTGGTCGGTGTCGTGCTCCAACCGGTCCGGGGCGACCGGCAACTGGCCGAAGTCCGGGGCTTCGGCCAGGGCAGTCGGCGCATCACCCAGCCAGCGTTGCAAGGACGCGTTTGCCGCCTGCAGATCCGCGTCGGCCGCCTCGATCCGATTAGCCAGGTTCAGCACCTCGGACTGTGCCGCCAGCACGTCGGCGGCACTTCCGGTGCCACCACGCAGCCGGGCCTTGGCGACTCGCACGGCGAGGGTACTTTCGTCGCGCAGGGCTTCCAGCAAGGCACGTTGCTGGGTGGCCGCCCACACGCCGATCCAGGCATCGGCCACACGCTCGCGCACCGCCTGCCCGGTAGCGGTCCGCTCGGCCTCGGCGGCATCGACCTGGGCATTGGCCAGAGAACGCTCGGCCGCCCGCGCAGCGTGCGACGGAATCGTCTGCATCACGCCGATGGTGCGCATGGTCATGCCGTCCGAGCGCAGGCTGAAAGCACCGGGGCTGGTAACTGGAAAGTTCGACACGCCGAAGGTCAGCGACGGATCGGGCAGACGGCCGGCACGGACGGCATCCTCGCGCGTCGCCTCGATATCCGCACGCCGGGCGTCGAGCAGCGGGGCGTGTTGCACCCCTTGAGCCACCGCGGCCGGCAAGCTCAGCGGCGGCTCCTCGGCATAGGTCGCAGCGGCACACGAGCCCAGTAGAGCCAGCGCCATCACCGGCGCGACGCCGCGCCGGGTAGCAAAAATGGAAGACATCAAGACGTACTCCAGACAGTTCAGCCGGCCGTCGGCCGCGCGGGCACGACGACGCCTCGGTCCCTACCGAGGGCGAACTAGATCTGGAGTGAGCAGAACAACAGACGGGGGGAATGCGGCGGGGAGGCCTGCTGGCGATACCACCGCTCGGACGCGCGACTGGAAGGACCGCCGTTGGAGGCCACCTCCAGGGACAGGGGCGGCAGCGCAGTCAATCCGCTCGGTGGTACCGACGTGACATGCGCATCCACGGGTGCCGTGGCCTGGGTGCTGCAGTGGTTGAGGCAGACCGCCCGCTGTGCCCGCGGATGCATCGCCGGGCAACCAGGACCCATCGCCTTGGTCGCACTCATGGCCTGCATCGCCGATGGCGTTGCCATGCAGGCGTAGGCGGCCATGGCCGTCTGCTGGCCCAGCATGACCAGCACCGAGAACGCGAGCAGCCAGCGGACGAACCGACGACGACGCAACACGTTCAGCCGCCAGGGGCGGCCACCACGGGAAGGTCGATCAAGCCATGTCACGTCGTTGTTTCCATGCGAGGTAGTGGCGGGGATCCCGCGATATCCATTCGCTGCTTTCTATGGGTAGGTTACCACTGCGCTGCGTACAAACCGTTTGACTGAAGTCAAAAGTCGGTCGCCACCGTCACCCGATGGGCCAAACAGCGCCAATCGAATGCTTGGCGGATGGTAGCCGCCATCTACGTCCATGCCATCGACCGACAGTGGCATCGCCACAATGGACTTGCACGCGACGTCCTTCTTGCTTGGCAGGTTCTCCACGAACGTCTCCATGCCTGAGAACATGGAATCACCTTGAGCGGCTGCGCCTCAGCAGGCCAGAGCCTAGTCCGATCGCCGAACGCCCAGAAGGTGCTTCTCACGGACGCTAAATACTCAAAAGAACTCGTATTCGACTTGCGCCAGCACGGTGCGGCGCGGCGCCTTGGCATTGATGCCGAATACCATGCCCAGTCGGTATTCAATCTCGCCGGTCGTACCGGGGATGTGCCAATCGCCGGCCACGACGGGGCCCGCCTGATAGGCATGGTCGCTGGGGCGACCATACGCCTCGATACCCGGACGAAACGCCGAGGACACCGTGTAAGTGCCTTGGTAGCTGTAACGGAACTCGTACTTGCCTGCAGCGCCGGCACCCAGCTGCTTTTCCCAGATCAGGTTGACCGTGTGGGTGAAACGGCCTGCCGTTTTTTCGATCAGGGGGCCGAATTCGGCGGTATCCGGCGTGCCGGGTCGCGTGTTGTGCTCGTAAGCTGCGAGGAATCCGAAATCGGCCCAGTACTCGCCGGGTGGCGTGAGCTGGAAGGTGTTTTCGAACTCGTAGCCCAGCAGGTGCTCGCCCTCGCCCGGCGCCTTCTGGTACTTGGCGACATACAGCTCAGCCTTCCACCAGCTGTTGAAGGCGTGCGCAAGCGAGAGCTCGGCGGCGCTTCCGTCGTGGTAGTCGGCGCGCGGATCGTCGTACTGGTACCCGCGCAGCTCGATCTCGCTCTGCGTCGCCACCACGTGTGGCGAATACACGACGAAGTCGTCGGCATGCGCCTGTTGCGCACCGACCGTGCAGGCGATGGTGAGACAAGCGACGGTAAGGAGGCGTTTGTGCTGCAAGGATGAGGAAGGCATTGAGCGGACCAGACGGGTCATCGGGAAACTCACACAGGATTCGGGACGCGAGCGGCTCTGCCCATCGCCCATGACGACAGGCACGCACGACCGCACGGAGATTCAGGAAGGCTGATTGGCAGCAACTGGCGACGGCGCAGGCCTTGCTACAAAGCGTGGCGCCATCAGCATGCCCATCACAAGCAGCAACACGGTAATCAGGTAGAACGCGATTTGGATGCCGCTGGGCCGCGCGTCGTAGCCGACCAGGATGTGGAGCGCCTGTCCCAGCACCGAGCCGTTATCCAGCAGCGCCGAGCTGTTCCACAACTGCGCCCCCCACGCCGGCAGCCAGTCCGCCTGCACCAGGAAACGCGCGGCGGTAGAAGCAAGCCCCGCAGCGAGCAGCACCAGCAGCCCGTTCGTTGCGCTGAAGAAATGGCGCAGCGGAATGCGCAGCAGACCGAAATACAGCGCGTAACCAACACCAACGCCGCCGATCAAGCCCAGCGGCACCCCGGCCACGAGATCACCGGTGCCAGCGCCGCCCGCGGCCATGCCGTACAAGAACAGCACGACCTCCGACCCCTCGCGAAGTACGGCCAGCGCCACTACCGCCAACAGCATGGTCAGCGAGCTGGAGCCAGTCTTCACAGCATGCCCGACAACCTGCATCTGCTGCGCCAGTTCACGGCCATGGCTGGACATCCACACCACGTGCCAGCCGATCATCAGCACCGCCGTCAGCAACACCCCGGCGTTGAACAGTTCCTGCCCGGCGCCATTCACCGCCTGCTCGATG
>JAJXYE010000029.1 GCA_021780735.1 Pseudomonadota bacterium
GCATCACCATGCAGCTGCCGGCCGGAATTGCCTGAGCGGCATCGGCTAAACTGGATGGCCTGGCATAGGCCGAGGTATCCCACTGATGACCCGCAAGACCCTCAAGGTCGCGCTGCTGCAGGAAACCGACCGCGGCAGCCGCGACGCCAATCTCGACGCCATCGAAGCCGGCCTGCGCGAAGCCGCGGCCAGCGGCGCCGAGCTGGTGCTGCTGCAGGAGCTGCACAACGGCCCGTATTTCTGCCAGCACGAGTCGGTCGAGGTGTTCGATCAGGCCGAGAGCATTCCCGGCCCGGGCACGGCACGCATTGGCAAGCTGGCCGAGGAACTTCAGCTGGTGGTGGTCGCCTCGCTGTTCGAGCGCCGCGCCGCCGGGCTGTATCACAACACCGCGGTGGTGTTCGATCGTTCGGCCGCGATTGCGGGCAAGTACCGCAAGATGCATATCCCGGACGATCCCGCCTTCTACGAAAAGTTCTATTTCACCCCCGGCGACCTCGGCTTCGAGCCGATCGACACCTCGGTCGGCCGGCTCGGCGTGCTGGTGTGCTGGGATCAGTGGTATCCGGAGGCGGCGCGGTTGATGGCGCTGGCCGGCGCGGAGCTGTTGCTCTACCCCACCGCGATCGGATGGGATCCGAACGACGACCAGGCCGAGAAGGATCGCCAGCGCGATGCCTGGATTACCGTGCAGCGTGGCCATGCCGTGGCCAATGGGCTGCCTTTGTTGTCGTGCAACCGCACCGGCTTTGAAGCCGATCCATCGGCTGTTGGCGCCGGCATCCAGTTCTGGGGGTCGAGCTTCGTTGCCGGTCCGCAGGGCGAGTTTCTGGCGCAGGCCGGCATCGAACAGCGCCAATTGCTGCTGGCCGAGGTGGATCTGGCACGCAGTGAGCACGTGCGCCGGATCTGGCCGTTCCTGCGTGACCGTCGCATCGATGGCTATGCCGACCTGCTCAAGCGTTTTCGTGACTGACCGCGTCGTGCTTGCTTGTTACACGCAGCCGGCGTCCCCATGCTTGTGTTTCCCCCCATGACCGGCGTGCTGATTGCATGAGTGTTTCCGAATCCGAAGCCGCCTTGTTGCCCGCCTTGCAGGGGCAGCCGATCGAGCGCGTGCAGCGCGACGGCGTCGAATACGTGGTGCTTGGCACCGCCCATGTCTCGCGCAGCAGCATGGAGGCCGTCGAGGCGGTGCTCGCCCACGAGCACTTCGATGCCGTGGCGGTCGAACTGTGCGACAGCCGCGCGCACAGCATGCGCGACCCCGAAGCTTTCAAGCAGATGGATCTGTTCAAGGTGATCCGTCAGGGCAAGGCCGGCATGGTTGCCGCCAGCCTGGTGCTGTCGACGTTCCAGAAGCGCCTGGCCGATCAGTCCGGCATCGAGCCGGGTGCCGAGATGAGGGCCGCAATGGATGGGGCCGACCAGCGAGGCGTGCCGCTGTGGCTGATCGATCGCGAGGTCGGCACCACGCTGAAGCGGGCCTGGCGCAGCGTCGGCTTCTGGCAGCGCTTCGGCCTGCTCGGCGGACTGCTTGCCAGCGTGTTCGAGCGTGAGGATATCGAGCAGGCCGAGATCGAAAAACTCAAACAGGGCGACCTGCTGGAGAGTGCCTTCAGCGAATTCGCCAGCGAATCCAAGCCGCTTTACGAAAGCCTGATCGGCGAACGCGACGCCTACATGGCGGCGCGTCTGCGCGAGGAGGCCGCCTGGTCCGGCGGCGGCACCGAAGGTCGCCGGGTGCTGGTGGTGATCGGCGCCGGTCATCTGAAAGGGCTTTGCACCCTGCTGCGCGAGCAACAGGGCGACCCGGCCCGCACGGTTGCGGACCTGTCCAGCGCGCCACCGAAGCCGCGCTGGCCGAAATGGCTGGCGGCGGGACTGGTGTTGCTGGTGTTCGCCGCGATCGCCTGGGCGTTTCACCGCAATCCCGCGCTGGGCACGCAGGCGCTGCTGGCCTGGGTACTGTTCACCGGCGGCTTCGCCGCGCTTGGTGCCCTGGCCGCCGGCGCTCACCCGCTGAGCATCATCGCCGCCTTCATCGCCGCGCCGATCAAACCCTTTCGTCCCGGCATACCCGCCGGCGGCATCAGCGCCACGGCCGAAGCCTGGGTGCGCCGGCCACGCGTGGTTGACTTCGACAGCCTGCGCGACGACATCGCGCACTGGAGCGGCTGGTGGAAGAACCGCGTCGCGCGCACCCTGCTCAACTTCTTCCTGGTCAGCGTCGGCACCATCGTCGGCGAGTACAGCGCCGGCATCCATATCTTCAGAAGCATTATCTGAGCATCGTGCTGGCCGGCTCGGCATGACTGGCATGCTACGATTCGCGCCGCCCCGCGGAAACCCCCGCCACGCGCACGGATTCCAGGCCCGGGTGGCGAAACTGGTATACGCAAGGGACTTGAGATCTGTCTTGTCAAGCCTTTGTTGCTCGCGGCACATACACGGGAGGCTAATAGAATCATCGGTTTGCCGGCCTCCTGGCGTTGCGTTTGTTGCGGGCTCCAGCTGCCAGGGGCCAACTAGGTGCCAAGGGAAAGTAGTGTAAGGTCGTGGCGTTTCGCGTCATGCCCGAGTGGTGAAACTGGTAGACACAAGGGACTTGAACAATTTGAGCCCTCAGGGGGAAACCTCAGGGGTGAAGCCCGTCAAAGTCGGCGAACGCCCTGGATGCTTTCGAGATCCGAGCCAACGCCGAGCCAAGCCCGGTTCTACGACCGGGAAGGTGTAGAGAGCAGACGGCGGGCACCTACGGCCGCAGGGCTATGGTGAAGGCGTGCTCCAGACCACGAACAGCGCTTGCGCTGGCGGCGAAAGCCGAAGTGGCAAGAAAATCCCTCGACCTCACGGTCGTGCCGGTTCGATTCCGGCCTCGGGCACCAATTCAAGAGCCGTTCCTGTCAGAAAGGGGCGGCTTTTTCGTTTACACCCCACTCGATCATCACCAGGTCTCGCAATCCCGCATGGTTAAAGGATTTGGCTGTGATCGACATGGGCCCTTACCGTCGCTTATACCGTCAGAAAAACACGCCCTTTACTGGCGCAGGATTGCGCGGCATCGGCTTATCAACAATCAACGCCCAGGACGGCGCAGCCAGTGGTGTAGCGAGCACGTCGGCTTGCTCGGCGAACTTCCTCGCATCGGCTTTCTGCAACTGCGCCAGGTTGTGCAGCTTCCAGCGGACGCCCGGCAGTTGTTCGAGGTGCGCGATGCCAAGCAACGACCAGTCCGGCGCGCCGGATACCAGGTGTGATGCCCTCGTGCGCGAAGAGTTGCATCACGTCGAACAAGTCGCGCGGGTGCTGCCTATCCAGTGCGCCACCAGCTTTCCGCCGTACACGTCCTCCAGCGACACCACCGGGATCTCCAGATCGGCCAGCAAGATGTCACGGGCAGCCGACGTGAGCGAAGCGCGACACACCGGCTGCACCGTGCCGCGCATGACGAAGTTGACTTCGACCTTGACCTGGACTGACCGGTCACTGCCGGTCGGCAGCGTGGCCGGATCGAGTTTGGCGATCCAGGGCAGCGATGCCTCGCGGCCAAGCTGCAGACACAACCGCACGGTCTTGACACTCGTGCAGTGCTGCAAAAGCTTGCGCAGCACGTCGGCACGCAGGCTGCAGGTGCTCTCGACGAGTTCGCAGGCTTCCTGCAAAGGCTGGCGCACCCCGACTTCGCTCAACATTATCAGCAATGCGCGCTCCGGCGCCGATACCTGCGGCGCCCCTTTGCGCTTCTCGAACGAGCCGACGTGCAGCATGCTTTCCGACCGCTCATCGAACAAGCGCTTGCGATGGTAGTCAGCCGGAAAGCGTTCGGTGAACCATTCCGGCAGACGCGCTGCCTTCCACCCATACAGGTGCAGCGCGGGCTGCTGCAGCACGTACTGGCGCACACCGTACCAGTGAAGCGCCGACTTGCCGCCGACGTGGAGGCCCTCGATCCTGCGCTGCAACAGCAGCAGGCTGGGGTGGAGCGCCGTGGCGTCATTCGGGCGGCCGTACACCCCACGGGCCAGTCGCGTGAGCCACCCCGCCCGTGCGTAGTGGACGGCCAGATCGGCAGAGATGCCCAGCGCCGCCAAATCCTCCGATGTCAGCGGAGTTCCCGGCGCCAATAGGGTGTAAAGGGCGTTTAGCTTACTTGTAGAGGTCGTAGCCACACTACGACTTTTATGACTTTTCCAAGAGAGAGTTAATTTGCCATGACGCTCGCCGTCGTAGTCTGGATACGACAACAGAAACATATTCAGGAACTCACCCCTTCGGCACCGCTGCGCGGGAAGACGGTCGGCTGTCGTCTTCCCTGGCGCCAACAGAACATGAAGCCCAAGAGCGACCTAGCACGGCCACGCACACGTTCCGGAAACACGCAGTCCCCGTAGGCATGATCCCCAGCAACGCCTTGCCGGCCTCGTGATGCGTCCTATCGTGATTGAGGCCAACGCTCAGAGGGGCAGAAGTCACTTCAGCCAACACAAGCAAGCCGGACGGTTGCCGTCCGGCTTGCTTGTGGCTATGTCAGCGCCCTGCCCGAGCGATCAGTGGCTGATGCCCACTGAAGTGTCCACGCCTGAGGTCACACGACCACCCTGCAGCCGATTGGCCTGAATCTCTGCGTGCGGCGGCAACACTACCGGCGTGCCATCAAGACCAGCGACGGCCTGTTGGGCGAAACCGCCCTTGCCATTGCTGAGCCACTCGTACAGGTTCGCGGGCCCGACAGGAATATGCCCGCCGAGCTGCGCCCTGGATGTCCACAGGATATCGGCCAGACCGTCACCGTCATAGTCGGCGATGCTGCTCATCGTGAACCCGACCGGCACGGCCAGCGTCTGCTGTGACGCCACCGCCGTGCCATCCATCGTCCACAAGGTCAATTGGTTATCGGCCGGATCGGTCCAGAACAGCGAGGTTACCC
>JAJXYE010000041.1 GCA_021780735.1 Pseudomonadota bacterium
GTCGGTCCCCCCGCGACGATAGTTCGCAAACTCCGCCAGGTCCGGAAGGAAGCAACGGTAGCGAATGATTCGGGTGCCGGGGTGTGGCTGGCGGGGCCGCCGCCATTTCAGGTCCGGCCAGTCCTTCGTTTTACTGACTTACCCCGCTCGACTTGGCACAATCGACCTTTGCCCCAACGTTGCCAGCCATGTCCTATCAGGTACTCGCCCGCAAGTGGCGTCCGCGCAAGTTTGCCGAACTGGTCGGGCAGGAACACGTGGTGCGCGCGCTGACCAATGCGCTGGACACCGGGCGCATGCACCATGCCTACCTGTTCACCGGCACCCGTGGCGTCGGCAAGACCACGATCGCGCGCATCTTCGCCAAATCGCTCAATTGCGAGCGCGGGCAGTCGGCGGATCCGTGTGGCGAGTGCTCGGTATGCACGGCGGTCGACGAGGGTCGCTTCGTCGACCTGCTCGAGATCGATGCGGCCAGCAATACCGGCGTGGACGACGTGCGCGAGGTGATCGAGAACGCGCAGTACGCCCCATCGCGCGGCCGCTTCAAGGTGTACCTGGTCGACGAGGTGCACATGCTGTCGAAGAACGCGTTCAACGCGTTGCTGAAGACGCTGGAAGAGCCGCCGCCGCACGTGAAGTTCCTGCTTGCCACCACCGACCCGCAGAAACTGCCGGTGACGGTGCTGTCGCGTTGCCTGAAGTTCAATCTGAAACGGTTGCTGCCGGAACAGATATCCGGCCAGATGCGGCACATTCTCGCTGCCGAGAACATTGCCTGCGAAGACAGCGCGATCGTCGAACTCGCCCGTGCGGCCGATGGATCGCTGCGTGATGGCCTGTCCCTGCTTGATCAGGCGATCGCCTACGGCGGTGGCGCGCTGCATGCCGACGATGTACGCAGCATGCTCGGCAGCGTGGCGCGTGGACAGGTGCTGGGCGTGCTCGATGCACTGGCCGACGGCGACGGCGAACGGCTGCTCGCCGAGTGCGCCCGGATTGCCTCCTACTCGCCGGATTTCGGCGGCGTACTGGATGACCTCGCCGGTGTGCTGCACCAGTTGCAGCTGATCCAGCTGATTCCCGGCTACCGGCCGGAGCAGGATGGCGACGATGAGCAGGCGTTGGCCGGATTGGCCGAACGAATGACGCCGGAAGACGTGCAGTTGTACTACCAGATTGCCACCACCGGCCGGCGGGATCTGGCTTTGGCGCCGGACGCGCGAACCGGTTTCGAGATGGCCTTGCTGCGCATGCTGGCATTCCGCCCGGGCGATGCCGCTCCGGCAGCACGCGCCCAGCGGCCGGTGGCGACTGCGCCAGCCGCCGCGCCGTCGGCACGAGCGCCAGCCGTCGCCCCACCGGCGCCGGGGCAGCAACGTCAGCCGGCCAGCCCCGCACCCGAGCCCCCGCGCGTGCAGGCGCAGCCGCTGGCGGCCGCGGCCAAAACCGCCGTGGCTCGTGATGCCGGGGGCTTGCCGGACTGGGACGCCTTGATCGAGCGTGCCGGCTTGCGTGGCCCGTTCGGCCTGCTGGCGCAGAATGCGGTGCTGCGCGAACGCGACGGACAAACGCTGGTGCTGGCGTTGCAGCCGGCGCACATGAGTCTGGCGGTGGAACCAATGGTCAGCCAGATGGAAGAGCGCATCGGCGAGGCACTCGGCGAGCGGGTTCGTCTGCGCTTCGTCAGCCAGGATCGGGGCGCGGCGGCGGAGACCCCGGCCGCGCGTGCGGCGCAGGCGCGGGACAGTGCCCAGGCTGCGGCCGAGCAGGCGATCGAGGACGATCCACTGGTGCAGTCCCTGAAGCGCGACTTCGGTGCACGCGTCGTGCCGCAATCAATCAAACCCTTTGACAGCGAATCCGGAGCCATGTGATGAGAGGACAGATTGGTCAGCTGATGCAGCAGGCGCAGCGCATGCAGGAAGACATGAAGCGCGCGCAGGAAGAGGTAGCCAAGCTGGAAGTCACCGGCAGTGCCGGTGGTGGTCTGGTCAGCGTGGTGATGACGGGCAACCACGAGGTGCGCCGTGTGCAGATCGATCGGCAGACGTTCGCCGACGACCCGGAAATGGCCGAGGACCTGGTCGCCGCGGCGATCAACGATGCCGTGAACAAGGTGGCCCAGGTCAGCAAGGACAAGCTCGGCGGCGTCACCGCCGGGATGAATCTGCCGGCCGGCTTCAAGCTGCCGTTTTGATGGTGAGGCCGGGGCGGGCAGTGAGTAGCGTGGGCGTCTGCACCGACGTGCCTCGCACGTTGGTCGTCTCGCGCCTTGCGTCTGTCGCCGGCCGGACGTACTTTGCGCCGGGTTCTTGCGCCGTCGCTATCCGCACCTCGTGCCTGCAGATCATTCCATGAGCGGTTCTCCCCTTCTCGCCGAACTTATCGAAGCACTGCGCTGCCTGCCGGGCGTGGGCGGCAAGAGTGCGCAGCGCATGGCCTTTCACCTGCTGGAGCGTGAGCGTGAGCGCGGTCTGAAGCTGGCGTCGGTACTGGAGCGGGCGATGCAGCGTATCGGTCATTGCGAGCGATGCCGCAATTTCAGCGAGGATCCGCTGTGCTCGCTGTGTGCCAGCAGCAATCGCGATCGACAGCTGTTGTGCGTGGTCGAGACACCGACCGAGTTGGCCGCGATCGAGCAGGCAACCGGCTATCGCGGGCTGTACTTCGTGCTGATGGGCCGGCTCTCGCCGCTGGACGGCCTGGGGCCGGAAGAGCTGGGTCTGGCGCAACTGGCCGAGCGCCTGGGCGGGGGGGAGATCGAGGAGCTGATCATTGCCACCAATCCCACCGTGGAGGGTGAGGCGACCGCGCACTATCTGGCCCAGTTGGCCAGGGCTGGCGGTGTTCGGCCGACCCGGCTCGCCCACGGCGTGCCGTTGGGCGGTGAACTTGAATATGTCGATCGCGGTACCCTGGCACATGCCTTTGGCGGCCGCCAGTTGCTGGATTGAACCACCATCGGAGCCATGGCATGAGCGACACCATCTTCAGCAAGATCATTCGCCGCGAGATCCCGGCCGATATTGTTTACGAGGACGATGACGTGCTGGCGTTTCGCGACCTCAATCCGCAGGCGCCGGTGCATGTGTTGTTCATTCCCAAGCGTCCCCTCGCCACACTCAACGATGCAGCGGCCGGCGACGCCGAACTGCTTGGCAAGCTGCTGCTGGCTTGCAGCGGGTATGCGCGGCAGCAGGGATTTGCCGAGCAGGGCTATCGCACCGTGATCAATTGCAACGAGGATGGCGGACAGACCGTGTTCCATCTGCACGTGCACCTGCTCGCTGGCCGCCGCCTGCATTGGCCGCCCGGTTGAGATCTGCTGCGAGCGCAGACGAAAACGCCGGCATTGAGCCGGCGTTTTCGTCTGTGTTACTTGGTCGGCGGCGGTGGTGGTGGCGGCAGCGGCTGATGCACCACGATCACGCGCGGGGCGCCCCAATAGGGATAGCCGCCCCAGTACGGACCGAATCCTGGCCCCCAGAACGGGTCATAGAAGCCGGGCGGATAGTAGTAGCCCCGATCAATGCGCTGACGCTTCGGCCACAGATAGACCACTGCAGCCTCGACACGCGGGTAGGCGTAGTCGTATTGGCCGACTTTCTCGGTCACGGTGCCATGCAGCGTGCCGGTCACCGTCATTTCACGTCCGCGGGTGAAAACCTCGGGATCGTAGAAACCGTCACGACAGGCGACAAATCGCCCATCGTTCTCGCCGGCAGTACCTGCCTTTGGCCGCGCCTGGCTGTCCAGCGGACGTGCCAACAGGTAGAAACAGGTTTGTTGCGGGCCCGGTTCGGTCTTGATGATTTCGCCACCCCAGCGCACCTGGGTGCCGCCGGCGCCGCCTTGTTGCGCGCTGGCGGTCGACACGCTGGCGAAATTGCCGACCAGCGGTTTGGGTATCGTCGCGCATCCGGCCAGTGCGGCGATGACGGTAGCAAGAGCAAGCGGTCGGTACAGGGACATGGGGTCTCTCCGGCAGGGTCGGTGGCATGCGCCATCGCTTCAGTTCTCATTTGACCACGTTGACCGCCCGAAAATCCCGTACGGCGCGGCGGAATCTGCGTACCGATTCAGGCGGCGGTTCGTGATGGGCATAGCGCAGTTCCAGGTAACTCCTCATCAAGCTGGCCAGTTCGTCACGTTGCGCAGGCAGTGCCCGCGCTGCGCGGCTCAGGTAGTGCTGCGGCCCTTCGCCGCGACGACGCGATACACCGCCCCGCGCCAGCTTGCGTTCCAGTCGTCGCAGCGCATCCAGCAGGGGGGCGCGCGGTTGCCTGCGCAGCAGCGCCCAGGCCAGCCCGATACCGATGAAAAGCACGCTGCTGATCGCCAGCAGCAAGCCCAGTGTGGCCGTGTCGGTGTCGCGTATGCCAAAAGGTGTCAGCAGTCCGCGCTGGCGTAGCGCATCGAAACCCACAACGCCCTGATCCCACCATCGGTTGACAATATCCCAGCGATTGCGCAACCCCTGCAACCAGTCGCGTCGATACCAGCTCAGCTGATCGCCCGCGGCCGCCGCGGCTCCCAGACTGACGCGTTCCGGCCGCACGGCACCGGTGGGGTCGACCCGTACCCAGCCGCGCCCGGCGAGCCATACCTCGCTCCAGGCATGCGCGTCGGAGTTGCGGATCAGCAGGTACTTGCCGAGTTGATTCCAGTAACCGCCCTGGTAGCCGGTGACCACCCGTGAGGGAATCCCGGCGTCGCGCATCAGTACGGTGAAGGCCGACGAATAGTGCTCACAGAAGCCTTCCCTGGTCCCGAACAGGAAGTCGTCCACGGCATCGCGACCCAGTGGCGCCGGCGCCAGGGTGTAGCGGAAGCCTCCGTCGTGAAACAGGGATAGCGCGGCGCGCACGATCGCGGCATCGTCATCACCATAGCGCTGTCGCCATTGCTCGGCGAGTTGT
>JAJXYE010000047.1 GCA_021780735.1 Pseudomonadota bacterium
GGCGATCGCCTGGCCGTACGAAGCAAGCGTGTGCTCCGGCCGCAGCGCCGGTGCGCCGCGGTGGCCGATCACCAGCACCTTCGCCGCCAGCGGCTTTTCGGGCGGCGGCATCTCATGCGCAATCGAGGCTTGGGACATGGCCAGCATTCCAGTGGCAGCGAAGGTGATCCAGCATGGTCGGAACATGGCGAAGACTCCGCTGGACCGGCCGCGCCGCAGAGGACATCGTGCCGCATACCGCACGGGTTCGCACGCATCATGGCCGCGCCGGCCGCACCGGCCGACCTGCCCGCCTGCCTATCAGTCCGGGCGATACAGCTCGCGATAGACCTGGCTGACCTGTTGCTCCAGGTCGCCGCCTTGATGGGCCTTCTCGAAGGCGTCATTGAGCTGCTTCTCGACCAGATGCAGGTTGCGCAGGAAGCGCTTGTTGGCTCGGGACAGGCCCAGTTCGGCCATCTGCTGTTCCAGGTTGGCGACCTCACCTTCGGTGGCGGTCTGCCGGGTTTCCAGGAGATTTGCGGTGAGCATGGGCGGTTCCGGCGTGCGCTTGTTCATGGTCACCGCTGAAGCAAGACACTTGCCAGAGCGCACCCCGTGGCTCACGTCAACATGAGCCAGCGGATGGCCGAGCGCCGACATGGCCCGCAACAGCTCGAATCGCATCCGGCGACGAGACGAGACGACCAGCGCAAGCGACGCCTGAATGCGGAGCGCACCGCCCGGGCAGCGGCAAGAACTGACGCTTGCTGACACGCATCGTCAGGCCCGCCGGGGACGCGGGCCGCCGCGATGGGCACACCGCATGGCGCCCGCGCACGGTCACTGATACACGTGCAAACGCCCGAAGATCCAGCCGTAGTACGTGCTCAGCAGACCCGGTACGGCGCAGTCGTCGTACAGGCCGTGGCAGCGGTCGCGCAGGGCGGTCGAAGCGGAGAAATACGGATCTTCCGGCAGCCCGGCCGCCTGCAGCACCATGCTGGGCAGGAAAGCGATGTCGAGCATCGGGTAATGCGGCAGCGGCGGGCCGGCGAAGTTGCTCTTGATCATGTAGTAGGTGAGGTAGTCCTGGTACGGTCGCAGCGCCGGCGGCAGGCTGCGCCGCAGGTCGCGGATCAGGCCGTTGAAGGACGGCTCGTGGTCACCGAAATGCACCAGCACGGTGGGTTGCGCACGATCGAGGAAGTCATGCTCCAGCCCGCGCATGGCCACGCTCGACTGGTGCAGGCGCATTAGATAGGTATCGAAGTTCAGCGCCACGGCCGGCTTCAGCCCATGCAGCAGGTTGCGATACGGTGACGGCAGGTCGGACATCGGATCGTCGTCGTGCGGGCCGTGCTGATTCAGGGTCAGGATCATCACGAACACCGGCTGGCCGGGCTTTTTCACCCTGTCGTAGACGCGCTTGGCCGCATCGAACATCTGCTTGTCGGTTTCCTCCCATTCGACCAGACCCAGTTCGTTGACGTCGTACAGGTGATCGAAGCCATAGTCGCGGTAAGCGTTGCGGCCGTTGATGAAACTGCCCGCCGTGGGATAGATCGCGATGGTGAGGTAACCGAGCCGGCGCAGCATCTGCGGCAGCGCATCGCGCATGTGCGGCGCCAGCACGTACGGCGCATACATGCCGCCCGGGCCGAAGATGTCCTGCGGCATCCCGGTCAGGGTGGCGAACTCGCTGACCCAGGTGCCGCCGCCGAAGGTATGCGTGCGCAGCAGGCCGGTGCCGCGGGTGCGCGCGTCTGCCTCCTGCATGGACACGTGGCACGCCGGCACCAGGCAGGCACTGTAGTCGGCCGGATCGAACGTGCTTTCCTCCAGCACCTGCACGATGTCCGGGTACGGCGAGCCGACATGGCCGGCATGATCCTGCGCGGTCGCACCCCAGGCCTGCACCGCCATCGCCTCGCTGCTCATCGCCGGCAGCTGCACTTCGGCGTCGCGGAAATTGACGAAGAAGTTGGTCAGGTGTGCGTCATCGGACAACTTGTCCCAGACGTCGCGCGAATGCAATGGCGCGAACGGGCCACCCGGCAGCATGCACCACCAGAACGCCAGCATGCCCAGCAGCATTCCGGCGCCGCGCAGCAGCAAGGCCGTGCGCAGACGCATCCCCGCCAGCACGCGCCAGTCCCAGCGCCAGGTCAGGTACAGCAGCGGCGGCAGCAGCAACACGACCGCGATGCCGACCGAATACAAGTGCGGATAGTGACGCAAGGTATCGAGCAGGCTGCTGCGCAGGTAGTAGACGAAATCGGAGGGCATCAGCTGCGAATCGAGGTACTTCAGCTTCAGCACCGCCATGCCCTTGAGCATGACAAACAGGCCCCCACTGAGCAGCAACGCGGTGGCAAAACGCGCAAACAGGGACAGCAACACCACCGCGGTGCACAGCATCAACGCGCCGACGAAACACTGCTGAAGCGGCAGGGGTTCCTGCAGCGCAGTCAAGCCCAGACAGCCGACAAACAGCACCAGCGCAAACACGCACACCCACATGGCACGCACCGGTTCCGGCGAAATTCGACGCATGTATGAAAAATCCCCCGGCCGCAACGGCTGTCACGTGGGCGTCATCTTACGGTGTTGCATGGGCCGCAGACAGGGCAGATCGGCCGCGCATAGCGGGTTCAGGATCGCCCGCCGCAAGCGGTGACGGCTGGGCGTCATCCCGATCTGCTAACTTGCCCAGTCCAGACCCATACGCTGCCCGGAACCACCATGTCACCACGCCCGCTACCGTTCGTCTTCGCCGCGATCGTGTTCACTGCCGCGATGCTGGGCGGCTGCACCAGCCTGCCGGGCCGAACCACAAGCGCGCCCGACGGCGCACGCGCCAGCGTGGCGATCCTGGAAACCACCGACATCCATTCCAACGTGCTCAGCTACGACTACTACCGGCTGCAGCCGGACGACTCGCTCGGCTACGAACGCACCGCCACGCTGATCCGCCGCGCCCGCGCGCAATTCCCCAACAGCTTCCTGTTCGACGACGGCGACACCATCCAGGGCAGCGTGCTGGCCGACTACCAGGCCATGGTGAAACCGGTCACCTGCACGCAGGAGCTGGGCATGTACCGGGCGATGGATGCGATCGGCTACGACGGCGGCACCATCGGCAACCACGAGTTCAACTACGGCCTGCCGTTCCTGGCCCAGGTCACCGGCACGCCGATGGACGTGACCGGCAACCAGCGCCAGCACTGCGCCGGCCCGCATTTTCCGCAGGTGCTGGCCAACGTGTTCAGCACGCGCGATGGCAAGCCGATCTTCAAGCCCTGGACCGTGGTCAGGAAGAACATCACCGCCTATACCGCGGACGGCAGCAAGATCGTCGTGCCGTTGCGCATCGGCATCATCGGCTTCACCCCGCCACCGATCATGCAATGGGACAAACAGCATCTGGCCGGCAAGGTCGACGTCAGTGGCGTGGTGGAGGCCGCGCGGAAATATCTGCCACAGCTGCAGGCGCAGCATCCCGACCTGATCGTGGCACTCCTGCACGGCGGCCTGGACACCACGCCATACACGCCGCAGATGGAAAACGCCGGCTGGTACCTTGCCGGCGTGCCCGGCATCGACGTGCTGCTGCTCGGTCACGCGCACAGCGAATTCCCGGGCCCACGCTATGCCGACATGAAGCATGTGGATGCCACTCGCGGCTTCGTGCGCGGCACGCCCGCCGTGATGGGCGGCTTCTTCGGCAAGGATCTGGGCGTGATCCAGCTGGTGCTCGACCGCCAGCACGGCCACTGGGTGATCAACCACGACGAAACCCACAGCGAAGTGCGCCCGATCTGCACCGGCAAGCATCAATGCGTGCCGGCCGACCCGGCCATCGCGCCGCTGGTGCAGCAGGTGCACCAGGCCGCCATCGCCTACGTCAACACGCCGATCGGCCACAGCACGCTGCGGCTGAGCAGCTACTTCGCCGACGAGGGCAACATGACCGCGCTGGCCCCGGTCAACGCCGCGCAGATCGACTACGTCCGCCGCGAACTGCCACAGCTGCACCCGGAACTGGCCGACGTGCCCGTGCTCGGCGCCGCCGCCGCCTTCCGCACCGGCTTCGGCGGCCCGCACGACTACACCGACGTGCCCGCCGGCCCGCTCACCCTGCGCAGTGCCGCCGACCTCTACTTCTATCCCAACACGCTGGCCGCGGTGAAAACCGACGGCGCCGGACTCAAGGCCTGGCTGGAAAGATCCGCCCAGCGCTTCAACCGCATCGACCCGAACAAAGCCGGCGAGCAGTCGCTGATCAACAGCCACTACGTCGGCTACAACTTCGACCAGATCCAGGGCGGCATCCACTACCTCATCGACGTCTCCAGGCCGGTGGGCCAGCGAATCACCGCGCTCACCTGGCACGGCAAGCCGGTCACGCCCGCGCAGCCGTTCATCATCGCCACCAACAATTACCGCGCCAACGGCGGCGGCCACTTCCCCGGCCTCGACGGCAGCAGCATCGTGCTGGCGGCGCCAGACGGCACGCGCGAGATCCTGGCGCAGTGGCTGCAGCGCAAGAAGCAGATCGGGGCCGCCGATCTCGAACCCACGTCGTGGAACTTTGCGCCGCTGAAGACGCGGGGAGCCGTCGTGTTCACCGGCGCAGCCAACAAGCTCGACGTGGCGAAAGCCGCCGGACTGAAGAACATCCGTCTACTCAAGGACAACGGCGATGGAACGGCGACCTATGCGATTGATTTGTCGCATTGAGATGAGGTGGATTCCCAGCTGCGCCATGCCGCGGTTCGTGTCGGGTCGATGGCACCGTGGATCGAGGCGGCCAACTTCGCCCTGCGCTACAGCCCGCCGATCAAGCGCTGGTACGACCGCAAGGCGTCCAGGCGACACAAGGTGATCGCCATCAAGGCGGTGGCGCACAAGCTGGCGCGGGCAGGCTACTACCTG
>JAJXYE010000023.1 GCA_021780735.1 Pseudomonadota bacterium
TAGCTGCCTCAGTGACGTCGCAGCCGCCTTTTTCGAGCGCCCGCGCCAGCACAGTGCGCAGCTCGTCGTCGTCGTCGATAAGCCACACCCGAACCGAACTGCCCGGGCTCGGCACAGGCCCGGGCAGGGCAGGGGCCTCGACCAGCGGCAGGTGGATGCGGAAGGTCGAGCCTTCGCCAAGCATGCTTTCCACGGTGATCCGGCCACCGGCGCGACAGATCAGGCTGTAAACCACGCTCAGTCCGAGTCCCGTGCCCTTGTCGACGGGCTTGGTGGTGAAGAACGGTTCGAAGATGCGGTGACGCATATCCTCGGGAATGCCGCTGCCCGAGTCGGTGATTGCCAGCGTCACGGTGTCCGGCGTGGTGTTGCCCAGTGCAATTGTGCAATCGCCCCCGGCGGGCATCGCGTCGCGCGCGTTGGAGGCCAGGTTGAGCAATGCCAGCTCGAACTGGCTGCGGTCGAAGCATACGGGCAGCGGATGCGACGGAACGTCCAGGTGCAAGTGTACTGACGGTGGCAGCAGCTGCCGCAGCAACGGCTGGATCTCCCGCAGCGCCATCGCGGCATCGAAGGTTTGTGCGTGACTTACGTCCTGGCGACTGAAGTTGAGCAGTTTGCTGCAGACCGCCGCGCCCCGGCGCGCAGCGAGTTCGACGCCCTCCAGTGCTTCGGCCAGCGCGGTGCAGACCGGGTCTGCAGGAACGTCCGGATCGAGCCGGTCGCGCTCCATCGCGAAGCCGAGGATGATGCCCAAGACGTTGTTCATGTCGTGCGCGATGCCGCTGGCCAGCCTGCCGACCGCTTCCATTTTCTGTGCATGAAGCAGCTGTTCCTGTGTGCGCTCGCGTTCTGCAATCTCGTGCTTGAGCTCGCGCCTGTGCTCGTTTGACTCATCCAGGCTGTCGCGCAGAGCCTTGATGCTGCGGTCGATCACGATGGCGATCAGCAGATAGCTCATCAGCGCCCTTCCCGGGAACTCGACATAGGCCTCGGCGGCTGCGCGCCACAGTCGGGGATCGCCAAACACCCCCGTCGGAATTTCGCCGAGGGCGAATACCAACATCAATACTCCATAGGTCGCCCAGAGCGCGTGGCGTCCCAGCATCAGCCCACTCAATGCAAGCACTACCACCAGGGTAAGGTCGACGAAGTTCTCGTGGTAGCCGAACGAACCATAGGCCAGCGCGGCCGATCCCAGCACCACGCCCACATAAAGTGACACGGCCGGACGAAACCGGCCCTGGCGAATCATCCATACGCCGACCCAGGCGGCCAGCGCCATGGCCACGTCCGTGGACAGGTCGATGGCGATGGCCACCCGGGGGCCTGTGCGGGCCTGGTCGTAGAGCGTGTCCTTCAGATAGCTCCAGTTGAACAGCAGCAGATACAGCTTGTTCAAAGGCTGGCGCAGCCCCTCGAACAGCAGCAGAAACTGCATGAACACCGCATTGCGTCGGTCGACCGGATCGTCGATGGGGATGCGTTGGAACCAGGCTCGCAGCTGCTCAAGCATTTTCTTGACGCTCCCGATCGGACTTGCACGACGGCGACACAGTCCGCGTGCATGCTCACCGAAGGCCGTTTGACGCCGTGGGGACTGGACGTCTGGACGGCCGAACGTCGGTGAGATTCCAGTGAGTTTACGATCATATGGGCGTGTGTGACTAACACGAGAGGGCAATCTAAGCTCAGGCAGTCCTTCACTATCGCAACAATTCCGACATTGCCAGGGTAGGGCCGGGGGCGTGGACAGTCGGTGGCCCGGCTTCATTGCACGATCTCAATTGGGGAAATCAGATGTCTATCAGCAGAAAAACACCATGGTTGGCAGCAGCAGCCATGGTTCTGGCGGGCCTCGTGCCCACAGTCGGTCAGGCCTCGCCCCCGCGCGCGGCCGGATACCTTCCCAGCTATGCGCCCGACTCCGTCCGCATCACCACCGCGGTGAACAATGCGCAACGCATTACCCTGAAAGGCAGCAAACCGGCACTGGCATCAGCCAGCCACGACACTGGCGTGCTCCCGGCGGCCCACGTGATCCGCAACGTGACACTGCTGCTGAAGCGCAGTTCCGCCAAGCAGGCCCAGTTTGATAACTATTTGAGCGAGCTCACCAATCCGGGGTCGCCGTATTTCCATCACTGGCTGACCGCGAAGGAGATCGGCACGCTGTTCGGTCCCGCGCCGGCGGACATCACCAAGGTCGAGCAGTGGTTGCAGTCGCAGGGGCTGCGCATTGGCTCGGTTTCGCCGACCGGCCTGATGATCAGCTTCTCCGGCTCGGCCTCCGCAGTCGGTGCGGCATTCCACACGACGCTGCATGGTTATACGCTCAACGGTCAGTCGCATTTCGCCAATGTCGGCGCACAGTCGATACCCGCCGCGCTGGCACCGGTGGTGGTTGGCGCGGCATCGTTGAACAACTTCTTTCCCAGGCCTCAGCATGTCGACGTCGGTACGGTAACGCGCGACAAGCTGTCCGGTCGCTGGAAGGTGGTATCACGGGCCAAAGGCGCACCGCAGATCACCGTGCCGCCGGGCACGTTCAATTCGCAGACTACCTACGACGTCGCGCCGCAGGACTTCGACACGATCTACAACGTCACGCCACTATGGAATCGTGCCACGCCGCTGCGCGGTGCTGGACAGACTGTTGCGGTGCTGGAACGCACCGACATTCTTCCGGCAGACGTGCAGACGTTCCGCAACGCCTTCCTGCCGGCTGACATGACCGGCAGCGTGGCTTATGTTCATCCTCAACTCGATGCAAATGACACGAGTTGCCCGGATCCAGGCACAAATCGCGACGAGGGCGAGGCGGCACTGGACACTGAGTGGATCGGTGCGGCCGCGCCGGACGCGAACATCGTGTTCGCCTCGTGCGACGATAGCCAGAGTGCCACGTTTGGCGGCTTTACCGCGGCCGAGAACCTGCTCAGCGGTTACTCCACCACCATACCGTCGGTATTCAGCCTCAGCTATGGCGATTGCGAGGCGGCCGGTTTCGTCGACGGCACGGCAATCCAGGCAGGTGACCTTTGGTCGCAGGCGGCCGCCCAGGGTGTGACGGTTTTCGTTTCCTCCGGTGACGCTGGCGCGGCCGGGTGCGACCAGAACGAGTCGGCGGCCTATCGCGGCATCGCGGTCAATGGAATGGCCTCCACACCCTACAACGTGGCTGTGGGCGGTACCGATTTCAATGACTACAACAACCAGGCGCAATACTGGAGCCAGTCGAACTCGATGCTGTACGGCTCAGCCCTGAGCTATATTCCCGAGCAGACCTGGAATACCTCTTGCGCCAGCGATACGCTGGATGCGCTTCTGGGTTTCAGCAATGGCGTGCAGGCCTGCAACGATCCCGCCGGACAGCGGTTCCTCAACACCGGCGGCGGCAGCGGCGGCGCCAGCGACAACTGGTTCCAGCCATTGTGGCAGGTCGGCATCTACGGTTCGTCAAACTACGGCGCGCGCCTGATACCGGACGTGTCGCTGTTCGCGGCCAATGGCCTCTATGGGCACGCGCTGGTGTTTTGCATGTCGGACGCCAACGAAGGCGGTACGACCTGCGATTATTCCAATCCGGATAATGTTCTGTTCAACAGTGCCGGCGGCACATCCTTCGCTGCGCCGGCCATGGCCGGTGTGCAGGCACTGGTCAATCAGGCGCTGGGGCAGTCCAGTGGCAACGTCCTGCCTGCCTTGTACAACCTTGGCGTCAAGGAGTACGGCACGGTCAACTCGCCCAACACGGCGAGGCTCGATGCCTGCAATTCCAGCAACGGTAGCGCTGAAGCATCGGATTGCGTCTTCAACAACATTACCGTGGGCAACATTGACACACCCTGTTACGCGGGAACGAATGATTGCTACAACGGCAAGACGCCACTGGCCTACGGCGTGCTCAGTGCCGCTGGCGTCGATCAGCTCGACCCGGCTTGGAGTACCGGCAGCGGCTACAACCTGGCCACTGGCCTGGGCAGCATCAATGCAAACAATCTGGTCGACGCGCTGACCACGTTCTACGCTCCGTTCCAGAACGGTTACGTGGCGGTTTCGGATTACCTCTCCTCGGCCAATTATGGCCAAGGTGACGGGTTTAGTGACATTGCCGTGATCGAACCTGGCAAACACGCGTTCCTGCAGTTGGGCATGAAGGGTTCGATCGCCCTCACCGACCTCGCCCAGCCGATCAATGCCGGTTACACGATCAGCGCGGTGGGCAACTTCTTCACGTCCACCTTCGGCATCTTCTCGCGCCGGATCGACAGCCTGGCGCTGACCGATTCCGGCAACCAGCTACACATCATGTTGTCCGACGGTCTGGGCGGCACGGCAAATTACTACAATGGCCAGGTCGGTGACCCCTATCCGGCTGGCTGGAGTATTGCGGGGGCGGGAAACTTCGACAATGCCGGCAGTGACGAACTGTTCCTGGCCGATCCACAAACGGGTCAGGTGCAGTGGCAGCAACTCGGCTACATCGTTTTCTACATACTTGGACGGCCGCACTACATCTTCCACTCCACCTTCTCGCCCGTATTCAGCGGGCCGGCAGGGTTCATTCCGCGCCTGGCCGATGTCAACGGCGATGGTTACGCCGACATCGTCTGGACCAGTCCAAACGCCAACGTTGCTACCGTCTACCTGTCGGTCAACAATCAACAAGGCGGCTTCGACACCACCCAGATCGCCGATCGTCCGGCGGGTGCCGAGCTGTTCGGTGCCGGCGATATCGCGGGCCACGGGGTAACCTCGCTGTTCTGGACCGATCCGGCCGATAACCAATTGACCTTGTGGACGATGGATGGCACGGCGGTGGCGTCACAGCAGACGCTGGCCGTGCCGGTCGGGTTCACGATGAGCAGCATCGAGA
>JAJXYE010000258.1 GCA_021780735.1 Pseudomonadota bacterium
GGTGCAGGCAATCGAGGCCATCGATGATCTTGAACCGTCATATCCCGGCGACAGTGCTGCGCTGCTCAAGGCGCCGGCCGCCAATCATCAGGAATGAGAGCCTGTTCGTGATCTGCAGACACTCCGCGTTGTCATCCCGTCGGGCCGGATCTGTTTGCCTGCGGGCGGGCATCTTCCTCCGCTTGTGGACGAACGACCACTCCTCGCTCCTCAAAGCCGCGACCTTCCATGGTCGCTCCCCACCTACCCTCACTTTTCCCTCGCCTGCGCGCAGACAGCTTCCGGCGCAGGGTGCTTGAAGATCATCAACAGGCTCTAGACATGGCTGCTGCAAAGAAACGTGGGTTGGGACGCGGGCTCGATGCCCTGCTTGGCGGCGATGGCGAGGGCTCACCGTCGCCACTGCGACAGGAGGGCGAATTGCGCATGCTGCCGATCCAGCAGATCCAGCCGGGCCAGTACCAGCCGCGGCGGCACTGGAACGACGAGGCGCTGGACGAACTGGCCGCCTCGATCAGGGCGCAGGGCATGATCCAGCCGGTGGTGGTGCGAGAGCTGGGCAGGAACAGCTATGAGCTGATCGCCGGCGAACGTCGCTGGCGCGCCGCACAGCGCGCCCAGCTGGGCGAGATTCCGGCGCTGATCAAGCAGGTGACCGAGCAGGCGGTGCCGGCGATGGCGTTGATCGAGAACATCCAGCGTCAGGATCTGACCCCGCTGGAAGAGGCCGATGCGCTGAAGCGGCTGATCGACGACTTCGACCTCACCCATCAACAGGCCGCCGATGCGGTCGGCCGCTCGCGCGCCTCGGTGTCGAACATGCTGCGGCTCACCGAGATGCCGGAGTCGATCAGGAAACTGCTCGACGACGGAAGGCTGGAGATGGGCCATGCGCGTTGTCTGCTGACCCTGGACGAGGCGATCGCCGTGCCACTGGCACGCCAGGCCGCGACCCTGGGCTGGTCGGTGCGTGAGCTGGAAGAAGCCGCGCGGCGCGCGCAGACTGCGCCCAAGGGCAAGGCCAGGCATGCGCCGGCACGCGACCCGAACATCGCCGATCTGGAACGCGAACTGGCCGAACGCTTCGCCACCCGGGTCGAGCTGGCGCAGGGCCGCGGCGGCCGTGGCAAACTGGTGATCCACTACCACAGCCACGACGAACTCGACGGCATCCTGCAGAAGGTGCGTTGATGCGCAGGGGGATGAAAGATGAAGCGCCGTGGCCCGGTCTCCTTGGTGGTGAATCCCCGACAACGACAATTCGAGGCGCTGACCCGCGCCCACACCGGTGACCTGTACCGCTTCGCCTACTGGCTGTGCGGACAGGACGCGCTGGCCCAGGATCTGGTCCAGGAAACCATGCTGCGGGCCTGGAAGAGTCTCGATGCGCTGCGCGAGGCCGAGGCCGCCAAACCATGGCTGTTCACCATCCTGCGCCGCGAACACGCGCGCCATCACGAACGCCGACAACTGGACACGGTCGAGCTCAACGAAGGGATCCCCGAGGATGCCGCCTGGGCCAGCCCCGAGCGTCACGGTGACGCTGCCGAACTGCGTGAAGCCATGTCGAAACTGCCACACAAATATCGCGAGCCGCTGTTGCTGCAGGTACTGGGCGGAATGAGCTGCGACGAGATCGCCTGCGAACTGGATCAGCAGCCCGGTGCGGTGATGACCCAGCTGTTCCGCGCGCGGCAGAAACTGAAATCCATGCTGCAGGGTGACCATGCGGAGGTGCAGCATGGACTGTCTTGAATTCCGCCGCCGGCTGGCGGCCGAGCCACAGTCGCGCGACGCCGGGCTGCAGGCCCATCGTCAAGCTTGCGCCGCCTGTTCCGCAGCGTGGGAGCGCGCCCAGCAAGGCGAAAGTGACCTGCTGGCTGCCTTGCAGGTTGCGGTGCCGACCGGGCTGGCCGAACGGGTACTGCTGGCGCAGGCCACCGGCGCCAACCGTCAGCATCTGCGGCGACGCCGCGTGGCGCTGGCGCTGGCCGCCTCGCTGCTGCTCGGCGTCGTTGGTGGCGGGCTGTTCTGGCGCCGGCAGGATGCACATTCGCTGCCTGCACTGGCGGTGGCGCACATGCCGGAGGAGATCCATTCACTCGATCTGACCCGGCCGATCAGCGCGCAGGCGATCAACGGGGGCTTCGCCGTGCGCGGCCTGCACCTGCGCGGACCGCTGCCGGGCAATGTCACCTATGTGCACGATTGCCCGGTCGGCCCGTACCTCACCGTGCATCTGGTCAACCGGGTCGACAACACCCCGGTGGCGGTGCTCTATGTGCCCGGCGAGCACGCCGGCGCGACACGCAATTTCGATCGTGACGGCTGGCGCGGTCGCGTCGTGCCGCTGCAACACGGCCGACTGGTGCTGCTGACCGATCGCGCCAACCGGCGGACATTCGACCAGGTGGCCGACACGCTGAGCCGGGATTGGCGCGTTGCCATCGATGGCCTGGGTGGCCCACGCGTCACCGAGCTGTAGCGACGCCGCGGACGGCGATTGTCCGCCGTTTCCTGCGGCACTCGCTGCGCTGGCGCGCTGCGTACAGCGCGCCAGCGCAGCAGGTCGACTCAAATCTGCCTGGCCAGGACGTTGCGATGGCGACGATGCGTCCACCAGCCGAGCACGCCATCCAGCGACAGCATGCCCGGTCCCCACGCCACCAGCGCCAGCAACATCAGCCCCCAGGCCTTGTGATCGTCGAAATCACTGCCGATCAGGCCGATCCAGAAGCCGTTCGGCCACAAATCCGGATACGACACCACGGCAATGATGTTGTAGACGAACAACATCGCGGCAACCGCGCGCGTGCCCAGACCGAAGATCAGAAACCAGGGCGTGATCAGTTCGACCCAGGTACCCAGCGTTGCAGCGACCTGAGGCGACAGCAACGGCACGTGGTATTCGCTGCTGAACAAGGCCAGCGTGCCGGACGGATCGGCCAGCTTGACCACGCCGGCGCGCCAGAACGCCATGGCCACCAGCAGGCGGAACAGCAGCAGCACCAGCGGCTGCAGGTGGCGCAAGGCGGCGGTGAGATCCTGCCAGTAGCCCGGCGCGGTGGAGGTCGAGGTATTCATGTGTCTTGCTCTCTGCAGTCAGGGATCGGGATGTCGCTGATCAGCGCAGCGCCCAGCAGCGGGCCAAGCAGCGCTTCGATCGAAACGTCGGGGTCGATGGCCTGCGCGGCCGCCAGGGCGACGGAGAGCCGTTCGCTCCGCTTCAACGCGATGAAGAAGGCAACCGCGGCGGGCGAACATGCCTGCATCGCCACCTGGCCGTCCTCGCGCCACAGCAGCACCCCCTGGGCGCCGCCGTCGAGCGCCACGCTCAGCTGGTCGGGCGACTCGGTGTAGCGCCACAAGTCGAGCAGCGGGAAGTCGGCGCTCATGGCGTGCATGCAAGGCAGCAGTTGCACGCGCGGATCGTCGCCCGCCGCGTCGAACGCCGCCTGCAGCGCCGCGGCATCCAGCGCGTCGCCATCGGCAGCAAGAATCGTGCGCTGGCGCAGCCAGTCCAGCCGCGCCAGGTCGCCGAGCCAAGTCAGACCGGCCAGCTCGGGTTGGGCCTGAAGATAGTCGGCGAAGTCATCACCCAGGTTCTGCAGATTGCCGCTGCGGCTGCCGTGCCACGCGGCGTAGCGGGTGGCCCAGCCATCGAAACAGTCGGCACCGAGCATGCGCTCGACCGCGGGAAAACTGCCGAGCAGGGAGTCCACCTGGGTGGCCAGGATCGAGTTGCGGTAGATCTGCAGGCGCGCGGCCGGCTCGATGCCGCGCGCGCCGATCCACGGCAGCAGCTCGGGCGCGGCGCCCTCGATCATGGCGCGGGCAAAGCCCGCCTGCAGCTCAGACAGGCTCGGCGGCGCAGGCATGCAGGTATTCCGTAGCCAGGCGCGCCTCGTCTTCAAGCACGTCAAAGGCAGGCAGTTGCTGATCCCATTCGATCAGGGCAGGTTTGGCACCGAGGCGTTCGACCGCATGCGCATACAGTTGCCATACCGCCGGATCGACGCGCTGATCATGAGTGTCGATCAACAACGGACCACCGAGACCCTGCTTGCGGCTGAAGCCGGCCAGATGGATCTCGCCGACCATGGTCGGATCGATACTGTCGATGTAGCGCACGGCATCGATGCCGTGATTGATGCTGTTGACGTAGATGTTGTTGACGTCGAGCAGCAGGCCGCAGCCGCTGCGTCGGGCCAGAGCGGCGAGGAATTCCCACTCGGGCATCGTCGAATGTGTGTAGTGGATATAGCTGGAGACGTTCTCCAGCAGTACCCGGCGCTGCAGCGCATGTTGCAGCTGGTCGACATGTTCGACCATCAGGCTCAACGCCTCCTCGGTATACGGCAGCGGCAGCAGGTCATTGAAGTGGCGACTGCCGAGGGCACCCCAGCAGACATGCTCGGAGACCAGCGCCGGCGCCGCCCGCCCGATCACCTCGCGCAGGCGTTGCAGGTGGGTCGGGTCAAGCCCGTCCGCACTGCCCAGCGACAGCCCCACGCCATGCAGGCTGACCGGATAATCACGACGCACCTGTTCGAACACGTCCCACATCGGACCACCGGCGCAGAAAAGATTCTCGCTGTGCAATTCGAAGAACGGCACATCCGGCCGTCGCTCCAGCACATGCTCGATATGCGGCGGCCGCAGACCGATCCCGACTGCGGTCGGGATCGGCTGCGCACACCCGGGGTGTGCCAGCGGCACGATCTCAGCCCTTGTTCATCGCATCGTGCTTCATCATCGCGCCGGCCGTCAGCGAACCGCCGGCCAGCTTCTCGCACAGCCCGGTCGGCACGACGACGAACGAGGCCGGATCACGCGCCTTGGACGACTGCCC
>JAJXYE010000191.1 GCA_021780735.1 Pseudomonadota bacterium
GTCTGGCCCGACCACTTTGACCGGGCCGTGTGCCTGCTGGCGCAGTTCCTCCGCATTGCCCATGCGTGCCTTGCCATCGCGCATCACATACCAGGTCAACGTGTGCTTGATCGCGCTCAAAGGCATTTCCTGACCCAGCGCTGGGGGCGTCGGATCCTGCACGTCGACATAATACGGGAAGCGGATGGTTTCGCGCGCGGCGTCGTACAGCACGATGAAAATGTTTTCCGCGTACATCAGCGTGCTGACGATGGTGTGGATACCGCGCAGCATCGCCGACAGATCACGCTCCGAACCGGACAAGTCGGAAATCGCGAACAACGCGCGCTGCAGATTTTCCGAACGCTCCAGCTGCTGGTGCGAATGCTGCAGCCCTGACCACTCCAGCGCCCGCCGCAAGTGCTGTCCGGCAAGTTGCAGTGATCCGCGCAGTCGCTCGAAAAACCCGACGCTCGCGCAAGCAGGTTCCATTTGCAGCAGCAGCAGTACCGGCTCGGGCAGCTCGCACAGGCGCAGCGCGACGAGGTGCCGCTCGGGATGCCAGTGCGGGACGTCCGACTGGCTGGCGCGAACGAGCCAGCCCCATTCGACCGCTTCGATCGGCAGCACCGGAACGCTTCGGCAGGACGCTGGATCATCCAGCCGCCACAGCACGCAGGCCTGCTGGCAACCCGGCTGCTCCCGCAGCAGTTCCGCGATCGCTCGCGCGAGCTCGTCAGCGTCATGCGCCGCGCTCAGGCGCGCCAGCCAATCCAACTGCAGCGAACCGTCGAATGGCCGTGTCTCAACTGCATCCCCATGCATCATTGCTGGAGCTCTCCCAAGCCCGGGCAGCCATGGCCCGAGGCAAGCATAACCCTTCGCCATGATGTCGCAACGCCGGCTTTTTCCGCCGCGCCAGCGTGCTGCACGGCAAGTCCGATAAACTGTTCCCTCGCATCGGGCGCGCACTTCGTTGCCCCGCGTCACGCATAACCTGCGCCACAGGCTCCCATCCCGCATGCTCGCCGAGACCACCAAAGACGCCATCCGCGCCGCCTATGCACGCCTGAAGGACGGCCTGCCCGACTTCCGCGCACGCGCCTCGCAGGGCCGCATGATCGCCGAGGTGGCCAAGGCGTTAGGCAGACCTGGCGGCGTGGCGGTCATCGAGGCGCCCACCGGCACCGGCAAGTCGATGGCCTACCTGATAGCCGGCGTCGAGGTGGCGCGTTTCCAGAAGAAGAAACTGTTGATTGCCACCGCCACCGTGGCTCTGCAGGAGCAGCTGGTACAGCGCGACATTCCGTTGTATCTGCAGCTCAACGGCATCGAAGCGAAGGTGGCGCTGGCCAAGGGACGCGGTCGCTATCTGTGTCCGCGCAACCTGCTGATGGCGGCGAACAGCATCCATGACACCGCACAGATGGGCCTGGCCGGCTTCGATGCCGATCTGGTGCTGTGGGCCAAACCGCCGCAGCCGCGCGACAAGCAGGCGCTGGCCAGGCTTCGCGCCGCGTTCGACCGCGATGAATGGAATGGCGACATGGACACCGCACCCGAGTCGGTCAGCGACCTGCTGCGGCCGATGCTCACCACCAGCGCCGGAGGCTGCACCAACCGCAAGTGCGGCCAGTTCATGATCTGTCCGTTCTTCGCCGCGCGCCGGGCGGTGGATGACGCCGAGATCATCGTGGCGAACCAGGATCTGGTACTGGCCGACCTCACCATGCCGGGCGAGGACGAGGGTTGGGGCGGGGTGATCCTGCCGCGGCCGGACGAGACGCTGTACATCTTCGACGAAGGCCACCATGTCCCCGGCAAGGCGATCGATCGCGGCGCGGCCGAGGTCTACATGAGCACCACGGTGCGCCAGTTGAGCCGACTCGGTCGCCAGGTGCACGCGGCCTACTCACTGACCGACAAGGAAAGTCTGGGCAAGCTCACGCTCGATCGCGGCGACGAGAAGCTGCAGGAACTCAGCAACGCGCTGGAGGAGCTGGAGAAGGAAATCCGTCTCGGCTGGCTGCCCGATCCGGCCGAAACCGAGCCGATGTACCGCGGTTCGCTGGGTCAGCTGCCGGCGCCGTGGGTTGAGCATGCACGCGCACTCAGCCTGAACACTGGCGAGGTGCAGCGCTGGCTCGGTGCGGTGCGCCGCGCCGTGGTCGAGATGACCGACGGCGGGCCGACCCAGGAAGCGCTGTCGCGCGAGCTGGGTATCGCGCTGGAGCGTATGGGCCGGCAGGCCGGTTGCTGGCACGCATGGGCCAGCGATGATGCCGACGGCGCGCCGCCGCTGGCCCGCTGGGTCACGCTCGGTGCCGACCAGCAACTGGTCTGCCACGCCTCGGCCGTCTCCGCCGCCGGCCTGCTGCGCAACGTGCTGTGGGGCAATGCCAGTGGTGTGGTGATGACCTCGGCCACCTTGAGCGCAGGCGGCAACTTCCGCGGCTTCGCCGACGCAGTCGGTCTGCCGGACGATGCGGTCACCCTGAGCCTGCCGTCGCCGTTCGACCTGGCCGCGCAGGCGCGGCTGGAAGTACCGGCAATGCGCACCCTGCCCGACGCGCGCGAAGCGCACGCCGAGGAAATCGGCGAATGGCTGGCCGACAACCTGGACTGGGATGCCGGCAATCTGGTGCTGTTCACCTCGCGCGTGAAGCTCGACCGCGTACTGCAGAAGCTGCCGATTGCACAGGTGCGCAAGGTGCGCGCGCAGGGCTCGCTGGGCAAGTCACAACTGATCGCCGAACACTGCGCCGACATCGAGGCAGGCAAGGGCAGCACGCTGTTCGGACTGGCCTCGTTCGGCGAGGGTCTCGACCTGCCGGGCAAGCTGTGCGAGACGGTGGTGATCACCCAGCTGCCGTTTGCGGTACCGACCGACCCGGTCGGCGCCACTTATGCCGAGTGGCTGGAATCGCGGGGGCGCAATCCGTTCATCGAGGTCAGCATTCCCGAAGCCACGCGGCTGCTGACCCAGTATTGCGGGCGCCTGATCCGCAATGAAACCGACCGCGGCCGCATCGTGCTGCTTGATCGCCGGGTGGTGACCAAACGCTACGGCAGCGGCATGCTGAAGGCGTTGCCGCCGTTCCAGCGCATCATCGAGAGAAGCCCATGATCATCCGCCTGGCCGACTGTCCTTCGCAGCCGTGGAAGAATGGCCTCGGCCGCACGCGCGAAATAGCCGTCCAGCCGTCCACCGCGGGGAGCGAGGAGTTTGTGTGGCGAGTGAGCATCGCCGATGTCGACAGCGCGGCGCCGTTCTCGCGCTTTCCCGGTATCGACCGACAGATCGTGCTGCTCGATGGCGCCGGCTTCACGATGCAGCTTGAAGGCGGACAGATGCATGCACTGACCACGCCGCTGGCGCCGTTCGCCTTCGCCGGCGAGCTCGGCGTGGAGATCACCCTGGCCGGCGGCGCCACGCGGGATTTCAACCTGATGTTGCGCCGTAGCATGGCGAGCGGGCGCGTCATGCCGTGGTTGACGGCGGGCGAGCATCGGCTGGACCCGTCCACGGTGCTGGTCTACTGCGCGCGCGGAACGATCGACAGCGACGAGGGGACACTTCGCCCTGGCGATGCGTGGCGACCGGAGTCGGCTCATGGCTTGATCCATCTTCACGACGGCGCGGCGGCTCTCGCGGTGCAGGTTGAGGCACCCAGCCGCTGAGTGTGCCTGCGACTCGCCTATACTCGGGCAACTCCCGAACGCGGTGACCACCATGTCAATCCTGATCCTCGGCCTGCTGATCTTTCTCGGCATCCATTCGCTGCGAATCTTTGCCAATGACTGGCGCAACCGGCAGGTTGCACGATTGGGCGAGAAACGCTGGAAAGGCGTGTATGCATTGGTGTCGCTGATCGGCTTCGTGCTGATCTGCTGGGGTTTCGGGCTGGCCCGGCAGCACCCGGTTTACCTGTACACCCCGCCGATGGCGCTGCGTCATCTCAACTCGCTGTTCACCCTGATCGCCCTGGTGCTGTTCTTCGCCGCGCGGGTACCGCGCAATCACTTCAAGGCGAAGATCGGCCATCCGCAATTGGCGGCGGTGAAGGTATGGGCATTCGGCCACCTGCTGGCGACCGGCATGCTGCATGACGTGGTGCTGTTCGGCGCGTTCCTGCTGTGGGCGGTGGTGCTGTTCGTGGTCTCGAAACGGCGCGATCGCCTCGCCGGCCGGGAATACCCGGCAGGTACCCTGCGCGGGGACGTGCTGACCGTGGTCATCGGTGTGGCGGTGTGGATCGCGTTCGCGTTCTGGCTCCACCTGTGGCTGATCGGCGTCAACCCGATGGCCTGAACCATGGCGACCAGGGGTGTCGGGAGTCATCTGCTGCCACCCCCGACGCCGCGCTAGAATCAGCGGCGTCCCCACCGACCGCGAGGATCGTCACATGGCCGGCTTCCTGCTTTGGCTGTTGTTGCTGGTGTTCTGCTGGCCGCTGGCGCTGCTGGCACTGGTGCTGTATCCGATCGTATGGCTGCTGTTGCTGCCGCTGCGTCTGGTCGGCATCACGGTGAGCGCGGTGTTCGCCTTTCTCGGCGCCCTGCTGATGCTGCCCGCGCGGGTGCTGCGCGGACATCCAGGCTAGCATGAACAAGCCGCACGCGCCCTCGTGCGCGCGCAATCGCGAACCGATACTCGAGGTTCTGCGCGAACAGCTTGCCGGCCGGCGACATGTGCTGGAAATCGGCAGCGGCACCGGCGAGCATGCGGTGCATTTCGCCGCGGCACTGCCGCAGCTGAGCTGGCAGAGCTCCGACCGCGCGGAAAACCTGCCGGGTATCCGCGCCTGGCTGGACGAAGCGGCACTGCCCAATACACCGGCACCGCTGGAGCTGGATGTCGCCGGCAGCTG
>JAJXYE010000260.1 GCA_021780735.1 Pseudomonadota bacterium
TGTCGGCGGTGAAATTCATGTCCTGGATCACCACGTCGACCGCCTCGCGCTCGAGCGCGGCCAACCCCTCATCCGGCGTCAGCGCGGTCAGCGGGCGGATCTCGTGCAGCGACAAGGCCAGCGAAAGCGCCTCGCCCACGGCCGGATTGTCATCGATGATCAGGACGGTACGGGTCATTTTTCTTCTGCACATGCAGTCATGGATGCAGCTGCGCCCGACAAGGTTGCCATGACTGATGAACTATTCAAGCTTCGCGTGACCATGCTGCGACATGCCGCGCCGGATCGAGCCGGCGCGGCGCGCTCCATCAGACTGCCACCGGGTGCGCCGGCACCGTGCCCGCCTTCACCGCCGCGATCCAGTCGTTGACACGCGCTTCCAGCACGTCCAGCGGCAACGCGCCACCACTTAGAATCTCGTCGTGAAAGGCACGGATGTCGAACTTGTCGCCCAGCTCGCGCTTCGCCCGCGCACGCAGCTCGAGGATCTTCAGCTCGCCGGTCTTGTAGGCCAGCGCCTGGCCGGGCCAGCTGATGTAGCGATCGGTCTCGGCCTGCACGTCCGGCTCGTCCTCGCTGGAATGGGCGTGGAAGTAGTCGACCATCTGCTGCCGTGTCCAGTGCTTGTAATGCACGCCGGTGTCCAGCACCAGCCGGTCGGCGCGCAGCAGCTCGTCGGACAGGCGGCCGTAGTTGGAAAGCGGATCCTTGTAGAAACCGATCTCCTTGCCCAGTTGCTCTGCGTACAAAGCCCAGCCCTCGATATACGCGGTATAGCTGGCCTGCTGACGGAATGGCGGCAGCTTGGGCAGGGTCTGCGCGATCGACAGCTGTAGGTGATGGCCGGGGATGCCCTCGTGGTACGCGGTCGATTCGATCGTCAGCACGCTGCGATGGGCGAAGTCGCCGGTATTGACGAAGATCTGCCCCGGCCGCGAACCGTCCGGCGTACCCGGGTGGTATTCGGCAGCGGCGGCCTCCTGCTCGCGGAATGCCTCCACCGGCTTCACCACCACGTCGGTCTTTGGCAGGATGCCAAACAGCTTGGGCAGCTCCGGCTGCATGCCGGCGATATAGCCGCGGTAGCGGTTGAGGATGTCCTCGCGCGAGGTGGCGTGGGTTTTCGGGTTGGTCTTCAGCGAGGCGCGAAAGCTGGCCAGGTCCTTGAAGCCCTGCTGGTGCGCGATCGCGGTCATCTCGCCCTCGATCCGCTTGACCTCGGCCAGGCCGATTTCGTGGATCTGCTCGGGCGTCTCCTTCGTCGTGGTCATCTGCTCGACGTCGTAGCGATAGATCGCATCGCCATGGGGCAGATCCCACACGCCTGGCTGGCTGCGTCCGTGCGGCGCGTAGTCGTCAGCCACGAACTTGCCCAGCTTCGCGTAGGCCGGACGCACGTCATCGTCGATTGCGGCGAGGATCGCATCGTGCAGACGCTTCTGCTCGGCTGCCGGCACCGACTTCGGGAAATGCTTCAACGGCTCGGCGAAGACACTGTCCATCCCGGCCGGCTTCTCGATGCTGGCGATCTGCGTGACGACCTTTTCCAGCAGGTACTTCGGCGGCATCATCCTGTCGCGCAGGCCCTGCCGCGCCACCTCGGTGACCTGGTCGAACAGCTTCGGCACCGCCTTCAGCCGGGCCAGATAGTCGTCGTATTCCTTCACGTTGTGGAACGGAATCGAGCTTACGAAGCCGGCCAGCGCGATATGCACACCACTCATCTGATCCAGCGGCATCTCGTAGAGCTTGAGCTGGTCTCCACGCAACTGGTCTTTCAGCTTGCGCACCATCAGTTGCTGGTTGAGCTTGTCGCTGTCGGCGAAGCCGCGGGTGTCGATCGCCTCGAAACGCCTGAGGAAATCCTCGGTCGCCCGGTGATCGGCCGCCTGATGCGCCAGCGAGGCATCGCTCCAGCGGTCGTTGTAGCGCAGGTCACCCAGCGCGGTGGCGAATTCGGGGCTGTTCTTCATGTTGTACTGCCACTGCTCGGCCAGCAGCGCATTGAGCGCCGCCACCCGGCTGGCCACACTGGCCCTGGTGGCGGCGGTCGCCATGGGCGCGGCATTTGCCGCGCAAGCCATGGTTACCGAACCCAGCAAAGCGGCACAAATCAACATCGGCAAGATTTTCATCAAACGGCATCCTTGGGTTGCAAGTGAGAAAGGCACAGACCCAACGATTGTGACCTTCGCAGGCCACACCCTCCCGTGCCAGAGTGCATGGTTGTCACACCGACCGTGTCGCGACGACTGGCGGCACGGCCGCGGCGCGCAACGCCGGACTCAGCACCGCCAGTTGCCCCAGCAACCACATCGCCAGCGCGCCGATCGGCAGGTAGACCAGTGGCAACCGAGGCAGCTCGTACTGTTTCATCAGCCACAGATTGAGCAGCACCGCCAGCAGCAAGCCGAGCACGATGCCAGCCGTGACGATGAGAAAGTTCTCGGTCTGAAAGTAGCGCAGGATGTCGCCGCGCGCCGCGCCAATGGCGCGGCGGATGCCGATGCTGCGACGACGCTGCTGCACCCAGAAGCTGGCAAGGCCGGCGATGCCCAGCGCGGTGACGAAGATCAGGCCCAGCGCCGATGCCAGCAGCAGGCCGATCATGGTGGCGTCGCCTTGAAAATAGCTGGCACGCATGTGCACGTAGGTTTGCGCTTCATCGGCGGAAACCTGTCGACCCGGATGGCTCTTGTTCAGCGCAGCCACGGCTTCCTTAATCACCCTGCTCCGCTGCGAAGGCTTGCTGCGCAAGGCAAACATCGCGCGTCCTTCATTCGGCTCCAGCGGCAGCAGTGCCGACTGGTCGTCACGGCCATCGCTGGAGACATTGGCCTGGTGCAGGTACGCGACCACACCCACGATACGGGTCGGCTGGCTTTTCATCAGTCCCTCGCCGAAATACATGTCGCGACCGACGACGCGATCCGGATGATCCGGGTACAGGCGCCGCGCAAATCCCTGCGTGACGATCATTGCCGATGCCACAACGGACTTGCCGGAAGGTTTGTCCGGCACATACTCATCGGCATCAAACATCCGCCCGGCCACCAGCTTCAGGCCCAGCGTGCGCAGCGTGCCAGGCGTACCGGCGTAGACATCCGCCTTCGCACAACCCGGCACGTTAAGGGACTGTGCCTTCATGACGGCCCGGACAGCGGCAAGCGAGGCGCAACCACCCGAGCCGTGCTGGCTATGCGAAAAAGGCACGTTGCTGATCAGCGCCGCCAACTCGACCCCTGGCAACTTGCGCAGTAACGCCAAGTCGGCCTCGTGCAGGGCAAGCGGATTGGCACCGGCATCCAGGTCGTCGACTTCCACCAGCGACAGGGCGCGCTCGTCGAGCCCGCTTGGTGTGGTCACCCGCTGTACCCGCTGGGCAATCAGGAACACGGCGTTGGTGATGATGGCGCAGCTGAAGGCTACCTGCAGTGCCAGCAGCAGCGCGGTCAATTTGTGGTGCTTGAGCGAAGCAAGTATCGGTTTCAGTTGCATGGCCATCCCCTATAGCGTTTTCAGTCGCAAGGCCGGCGCAATGCGGCAGGCTCGCCACGCCGGCAACAGGCCCGCCAGCACGCTGACGACGATGGCCAGCACGACGGTCGCAATCAACATGACACCGTTCATCCGCGCCAGATGGGCGTAATCGTCGGGCCGCTGGCGCACCGTCCACAGGCCCAACTCGGCCAGGGCAATGCCGAGCACGCCACCGGCCAGCCCGATCAGCGCCGACTCGATCCCCAACTGGCGAAAGACATCGCGGCGCCGCGCACCCAACGCACGGCGCACGCTGATCTCGCCGCCCTTGCGCAGGAACTTGGCCAGGAGCAGAGCAACGATATTGACCAGGCAGACGAAAAGAAAACCCAGCGCCAGCCATGTCTGCAGCATCACGTCATTCGGCACCAGACCCTCGTGATGCAGCCAGGGCATCAGACCGTACAGTCTGGCCTCGCTCGCAGGGCGCTCGTAGCGTCCCAGCTCCTTCTGCCGTGCCGAGTAGTTGACCAGGAACCGTCGATACGCACTCACCTGCGTCGGGCTATCCAGCTCCACCCAGAACGACAGCCAGCTCACCGTCGCACTGATCGGCGAATCATCCTTGCCCCAGCCGCTGTCCCAGTTGTGGCTCAGGTGCGAGGACATGGCGGTGGACAACGGCAGATAGAACTGGTCGCCATCATCGAAACTGGTGCCGATGATGGCGTAAAACAGAGGCTGCGGATGCCAGTCTTCGACCACGCCGACAACCTGGAAATCGTGCTTGCCCAGATGGGCTGTCCTGCCCACGGCCGATGCGGTTCCGAACAGTCGTTCGGCCAGCTTCCTGGTCACCACCACGACCGGTGTCGCATCGACATCATCCTGCCCGGACCACCCATGGCCGGCCACGAACGGCACGCCGAACATGGCGAAGAAATCATGCGTGGTGAAACTGCCGGCCACCGATCTGGGGGCGGTGCTGGAACGATCGGATCGCGCCGTCAGGTACCCACGCGCCATCGCCGCCTGGCGCACGCCTCTGTGTGCATCCAGCAACGCCTTCGCATCCGGCCAGGTCAACGCCGTGGTGGGGCCGCCGACCGTGGAGGGCTTGTAGTGATAGTCCAGCGGCAACGGATTGAGCCGGGGCCGGTAGATTTGTGAGCTGCGCCCCGGCAACGGATCGCGCGTCATGACATTGAGCACGGTCAGCATGGTCATCGACGCACCAATGCCCAGTCCGATCGCCAGCACCATCAGCGCCGTGAGAATCGGGCTGCGTTTCAGGCTGCGCAGCGCAAGATCGATGTAGTAACCAAACATCCTCTGTCCCCCATCAACCATCAAGATCAAACCTCAT
>JAJXYE010000409.1 GCA_021780735.1 Pseudomonadota bacterium
GGGCAGCCTGCCGCATGAAAATTTCCGCTGTGGCACGGTGGCCCTGGCCGGTCGCCCGAACGTGGGCAAGTCCACCCTGCTCAACGCGCTGATCGGTTTTCGCCTGTCGATCATCAGCCCGCGGCCTCAGACCACCCGTCACCGTATCCTCGGCATCAACACCAGCGAGGCCGGCCAGATCATGTACGTCGATACGCCAGGCCTGCATCGCGGCGCCAAGCGGGCGATGAACCGCAGCCTCAACCGCGCGGCCCGTTCGGCGATCAGCGACGTGGATCTGGTGGTGCAGGTGATCGAGGCCGGCCGCTTCACCGACGAGGACGAGGCGCTTTACGCCGCCCTGGTCGAGCAGTCGTCGCCACGCCTGCTGGTGATCAACAAGGTCGATCTGAACAAGGACAAGACCGTCATGCTGCCGTTCGTGGCCGAGCTGGTGGCCAGGCATCACTATGACGAGATCCACTATGTCAGCGCCCTGAAAGAGCAGGGACTGAAGGAGCTGGAGCAGGCGATCCTCAAGCGCCTGCCGGTGCAGCCGCCGGTATACGGTGAAGACGAAGTCACCGATCGCAGCGAGCGCTTCCTTGCCGCCGAAATGGTGCGCGAACAGCTGATGCTGCGACTGGATCAGGAATTGCCGTACGCGACCACGGTGGAAATCGAGCAATTCAACGATCGCCCCGACGGCATCGCCGAGATCCACGCGATCATCTGGGTCGAGCGCGCCGGGCAGAAAGCGATCGTGATCGGCCAGGGCGGCGCGCAGCTGAAGGCGATCGGTACCAGCGCGCGGCGCCACATGGAGCGCATGTTCGAGCGCAAGGTGTTCCTCAAGCTATGGGTCAAGGTGCGCGAAGGCTGGGTCGACGACGAGAACATGCTGAAGAAATTCGGTTATACGGATTGAGAGCGGGGAACGGGGAACATGCAGGCTGGCGCAAGGCCGCGATGCTGGCTCCGGACGGGCTTGGCGCAAGCGTGAGAAAGTGCTTTACAGGCTGACCTGAAGGCCTACGCTGTTCCCCGTTCCCCGTTCCCCGTTCCCCGTTCCCCGTTCCCCGTTCCCCGTTCCCCGTCTGGCCCATGCGCATCGAGCAACAACCTGCCTACGTGCTGCACGCGCGGCCTTATCGCGAGACCTCGCTGCTGCTGGAATGCCTGACCCGTGAGTACGGACGGCTCGGTGTGGTGGCACGCGGCGTGCGCGGCGAGCGGGCGCGACTGCGCAGGGCCCAACTGGAGCCGTTTCAGCCGTTGGCGATGGGTTTGCTGTTGCGTGGGGAGATGGCCACGCTGACGGCGATCGAGGTAGCCGGTACGCCACTGCGACTGGCCGGTGACGCGGGCCTGGCCGGTCTGTATCTGAACGAGCTGGTGGTGCGCCTGACCGCCAGGCAGGATCCGTCGCCGAACCTGTTCGACGCCTATGCCGGCACGCTGTCCCGGCTCGGTGCTGGCGACTCCCTGAGCTGGAGCCTGCGTCGCTTCGAACGCGACCTGCTCGAAGCCATCGGCTATGGTCTGCCGCTGCAGCTGGAAGGCGACACCGGTCAACCGCTGCAGCCGCAGGCCAGCTACCGCTTCAATGCCGAGCAGGGCGCGGTACGCTGCGCTGCCGGTCATCCACAGGCGATGCGTGGCGGCGACCTGATCGACCTGGCGCAGGACCGCATGCCCGACAACCACGGCCTCAAGGCGTTGCGCGACCTGATGCGCGAGATCATCCGCTTCCACCTAGGTGGCGCCGAACTGCGTGCCTGGCGGGTGCTGGCGATGGCGGTGTCGCGTCGTCAGCCGATGCCGGATGTGGAGACACGGGATTAGCGATCCAGCGCCTGCACCGTCACTTCCAGCGCGGTGCGGAAGCGTGTCATTGCCGGCGGACTTGCCCCGTGCTGCAGCAAGTGCTGTTGCAACAGGACGATCTGCGCCGAGAGAGCCGTGGCACCGCAAAAGCCGCAGGAAGAGCGCAGTCGATGCAGGCGATCGGTGAAGCCGGCGATATCGCGACTCAGTGATTCCAGCTCGCCCGACAGCTGGGTCAACTCTTCGCGCAGCAGCATGCGCAGGGCGCGCATGGTCGTGTTGTCGCCGCTGCTGCGAAGGGCAGCCTGGTCATCCAGGACACAGGCATCGGGGCGAGCCGCCTGAACCAGCACCAGCATGCGCTGCAGGTCGGCCAGCGAGCAGGGTTTGAGCAGGATTTCGCTGAATCCCGCAGCGAGCAGGTCTCGTCGGTCGGCGGCTTCCAGCTCGGCGCTGGTGGCTACCGCGACCGCATCGGCCGAATAGGCCTGGGGGTCTTCGCGCAGATTGTTCAGAATATGCAGGGCGCCGCCTGCGGGCATGCGGCAGTCCAGCAGCAGCAGGTCGAAAGTCTCGCTGCGTGCCCGTTGCAGCGCCGTTTCCCCATCGGCACAGGCTTGCGCCTCGGCGCCGAGCGAACGCAGGCCGTCACCCAGAAAACGGCGGCTGCCGGGGTCGTCGTCCGCCACCAGCACGCGCACGCAGGCGGGTTTGGTCGACGCGGCCGAGGGGATGTCCAGATGCACTTTCATGACGAAATCCTTGTCGTTCATCTTGATTTGGCAGAATGGCCCGACATGCGCTCGACATCAAGCCATCTTTTGCTGTGCTTCGGCCTCCTGCTGGGGATGCTGTGGATGCCGCCTGCGCGCGCGGATGTATTGCTGACGGCGAAATCGATCCAGCTGCCGGGCCTTCACCTGCAGAAGGTAACGATCAGGCTGGGCGGGGACAGTGCGACCGGCATCCAACTGCAGATGCGCGCCGCACAGGCCGATCTGCCGTCGATGGGCTGGCACCGGCTCGGCCTCAGCCTGGACGGCAAGCTGCTGCGGGACGACCGCCTGCACTGGATCCTCGATGGCAAGCTGAGCCTTGCCGGGGCTCCAGGCGGCGCGCTGAGCAACGCGCTGGTCAAGGTCACCCTGAGCGAGGCAGCCAACACCTTGCTGGTGGACTTCCTGCAAGGCAAGGCCAGCGTCAATGCGGCGTTGCCACTGGATCAGCCTACCCATGCGCAGATTCATCTGGATGGCCTGCCTGCCGGCTGGTTGCAGGGCTTGCTCGGCACCGTCTGGTCCGGCCGGCCCACCGGTGGTCGGCTGGATGCCGAACTGGCGCTGGATCTGCGCGACGCCGGCGTGCAGTCATCCGGCAAGTTCACGCTTCACCGGGTTGGCTTCGACACGCCGTCCGGCACCCTGGCCGGGCAGACACTGGATGGCGGCGGACGCTTCAACGTGGATTCCAGCAATGGTCCCACCCAGCTCGATCTCGACGCCAGCCTGCGCGGTGGCGAACTGCTGCTGGGCCCGCTCTACGCGCGCCTGCCTGAACATTCGGTGCAACTGGGAGTGCACGCCACGGCGCACAACGGCGTGTTCGCCCTCACTCGCCTGCGCGTGAACGATGCCGATGCACTGCAGCTTGATGGCGCCATGGCGTTCGATGCCTCCGGCGCGCTGAAATCGCTGCGGCTTGATCGCCTGCATGCCAGTTTCCCTGCCGCATACGATCGTTACGGCAAGGCCTGGCTGAGTATGCTGGGCCTGCGCGACGTGAAAATCGAGGGGCAGTTGAATGGCAGCCTGGATCTGCGCGAGCAGGGCCTGCGCAGCTTCGCCTTCACTACCGAGGGTCTCGACCTCGCCGAAGCCGATGGGCGGCTGGCGGTCAGTGGCTTGCGCGGTGGCCTGGACTGGTCGGCGCAGGGCGACCTGCCTGCCACCACACTGGGCTGGAACAGCCTGCAGTTCTACCGGATTCAAAATGGTGCCGCGCAATCGCAGTGGCAAAGCCATGGCGGCATGCTCAGCCTGCAGCAGCCGCTGCAGGTCCCGGTATTGAACGGCCAGTTGCGCATTGGTCAGCTGGATTGGCGTCCGGCTGCCGCGAAAGGGCAGCGCCTGTCGACCTCGCTGGTACTCACCGGTGTCGACATGGCCGCCTTCAGCAAGGCGCTGGGCTGGCCGGCGTTTCCAGGCACGCTTGGCGGCGCCGTGCCATCGCTGCGCTGGGTTGACGATCACCTCGAGCTGGATGGCGGATTGTCCGCCAACGTGTTCGGTGGTTTCGTCGACATCACCCGGCTGTCGCTGCAGCAGCCGTTCGGGCCCAGTCCGGTGTTGAGCGGCGATATCGCGCTGAAGCAGCTGGATCTGGCCGCGATCACCAGCGTATTCGACTTCGGCAGCATTAGCGGACGGCTGGACGGCTCGATCAACGACCTGCGCCTGGTCAACTGGGATCCGGTGACGTTCAAGGCGACCCTGCTCGCCGGCAGCGGCGGGCGAATCAGCCAGCGCGCAGTGAACAACCTCACCTCGGTCGGTGGTGGCGGCATCGCTGCCGGCCTGCAAGGCGCCGTGCTGAAGTTGTTCAAGACCTTCGGCTACAGCAGGATCGGCCTCAACTGCAGCTTGCAGGGCACGGTCTGCAAGATGAGTGGCCTCGACACGAGCGACGGGGGCTACACTATCCTCGAAGGCAGTGGCTTGCCGCGATTGCAGGTGATTGGTCATCAGACCCAGGTGGACTGGCCGACCCTGGTGCAGCGTCTGCGTGCTGCCATCAGTGGCGCCGGCCCGGAAATTCACTGAGCGGGCACGATCGCTTCCTCACCATTCACGATCACATTGCTGGAGTGCACCATGCGCAAGCTCATCTACGTCGTTCTGACCGCATTGGCCGTGGCGTTGGTCGGCTGCGTCACGATCAATGTGTACTTCCCCGAGGCGGCAGCGCAAAAGGCGGCCGATCAGTTCATCGGCAACGTGCTCGACAGGGCGGG
>JAJXYE010000272.1 GCA_021780735.1 Pseudomonadota bacterium
GTGGTGGTTGTCACGGTTTGCGTGGCTGTGGTCGACGATGTTGCGGTGGCGGGCATTTCCTGCGCGATGGCGCCGCCGCCCAGGGACAAGCCGATCAGCAGGGGAAGGATGTGCTTGATCATGGTGAACTCCCGGGGTAGTGCAGAGTGGGGTGGTACGAAATGGCTCCGCCAGCGCGTGCGGGCAAAGCTCGCAAAGAGCCGGGCCGGCGGCTGACACCCGGCGCCGACTCATGCCTTCGCGATCGAATCACGCGGTGCAGGACGACGGCGTGAAAGTGCACGTGACAAGGAGGTGAAGGCTGGGCTGCGGTTCATCCAGTTCAATGCGGCGTGCAGCAGCCATCCGGTTCGGATCAATCAAGCATGGCAGCCGTCTGGACGGCCAGACGTCGTGCTGATTCCGGGGGCTCGGGCGAATGCTTGCGGTTGCCCGCAGAGAGTCGTCGTGCCATGCCATGCCGTGCCTGCCACGCTTCCATGGGGCATCAAGGTGAAGCTCGCCGTATTTCGACCTGCAGATGCCTGCGCAGCGTGGCCAGTGGCAATGAGGGATCCAGCTCGTTCAGGCTGCGTCGCAGCATGCGCAGATCCTGTTGTCGCCCCAGCTCATCAGATTGCCTGCTCAATGTCTTGATCGAGGCATGGCCGATGTCGGGTCGAAGGGATTTCAGTGCCGGAGCCGCCTTGCCTGCCGTTTGCATGGCCTGGAGTTGCATGCGCAGGCGACGAAGGCGGCGTCTCCAGCGGTGGCGATTGGCCATGCTTGGGACGTCGGCACTGGCGCGCTCTGCCTTGGCGACACGTCGCTCGCTGCGAGCCATGCGCTGGAGCAGATGATCGGTGCCGAGGTTGTCCCAGGGCAGGGAGCCGACGGCCTTCGCCAGCGCGTCGAGACTTGCGCGTCGCTCGGCGAAATCCGGGTCGGTGCGCAGCACGTCGGCCAGCACGGCATTGCGTCGTCGTTTCAGCAGGGCGAACACCTGGTGCCACGGGCCGCAGCCGTCCGCCCGGGCCAGCAAGCCGGCCGTGTTCGCCACGGCCTGGGCATCGCGCAGTGGCGAAAGACTGGCGGCGATTTGCTGGTACTGGCGATCGATGCCCTCGACCTGCGGGCCGAGGGCATCACGGCAGAGATCCAGCACGCTGCGCAGCCGTCGAATGGACTTGCGCGCAGCGTGAACGGCGGCATGCCGGTCTTTTCGCCGCGCCAGCAACCGGGTGGCGCTCTCAGCGAGGTCGATCGCCAGCCTGGCGAACTGGGAGCCTGGAGAACGTTCCACCATCATGGCTGTTCGGCATGCAGGACAAGTCGGCGATTGTAGGCAGAAAGCCGATTTCGTTGCGAAGCATTCTGCGGCGCCCCCGGCAGATCCGCCGGGCGTGCGCCTGACGCCCTCGATTCTCGTCTGTATCTGGGCGTGTCCACACGGGTGGATCAACTCCCGCGGGGCTGTCGCTCCAGCCTTGAGGCAAGGCACTGGACGAGGGTTGGACACGTCCCGCAGCGAACGCCGCCCGCCCATCGACCCGCTGATGGTCACGTTTACATGCCTGTGCTGAAATCACCTAGTATTTGCCTGGGGGACAGGGGCGAAGGCATTTTCTGGCCAGTGCCGCCCTCGGCGGATTTCCGGTATCGCATCAACAGTCCAAGGACATCATCCATGCGCCGACTTTCCGGCATGTTCATCGCCATGTCTTTGCTGATCACGGCGCTGCTCGCCAGTGCGCCGCGACTGGAAGCGGCCAGCGCATCGGCGCAGAAGACCAGGGTCACGGCCGCCGATGTCTTCACGCACACGACTTCCTTGAATGGACTGATGCCGGTGCATGTGGATCGGCACGACGGTCGCATTCTCATCACCTTGCCGGCGGCGCAGGCCGATGGTGTTTCGGCGCGGTTCCTCTATTCCACGGCCTTGCGCACCGGGCTGGGTTCGGCGCCGACGTTTCTCGACCGTGGCCGGATCGGCGCGACGCAGCTGATCGCGTTCCGGCGCTACGGCAAGAAGATCGCCGCCGTGTTCGAGAACCCCCGTTTCCGGGGAGCCGGCAACGGCACGTCGCCGAGTCCGGATTTCGTGACCTCGATCGTATGGATGGGCAATATCGCGGCCACCTTGCCCGACGGAAGGATGGTGGTGGACCTGTCCGGCTTTCTCACCAGCGACACGCTCGGCATCGCCAATGCACTGGACCAGCGTGGCGACACCTTCGGCGTGGGTGGTGCGCAAGGTGCGGGCAAGGGATTCGTGCTGGATCCGAAATTGAGCGCCGCCGATCCGGCATCGGTGAAGCTGTTTCCGGACAACCTCGAAGTCGATGCCGTACAGACCTACCACTCGAAGTCGCCGGGTGCCGAGGTCGCCAACATCGCCCCGGACGCGCAGCAGGTCAGCTTCACCGTGCATCACAGCTTTGTGCGCCTGCCGGGGCCGGGCTTCCGTCCGCGCCGCTTCGATCCGCGCATCGGCGGTTTCGCCACCCAGGTGGTGGAATTCGGCACGCCGCTGGGCGGCGACGTGGTGCGCGACTATGCCAACCGCTTCCGGCTGGACAAGATCGATCCCGCGGCGGCGCGTTCGAAGGTGCGCAAGCCGATCGTGTTCTACGTCGACCGCAACGCACCGGAGCCGATCCGCTCGGCGCTGATCGAGGGCATCAGCTGGTGGAGCAAGGCCTTCGATGCCGCCGGTTACATCGACGCGTTCCAGGTGAAGCTGCTGCCCGTCGGGGTCGACCCGATGGACGTGCGCTACAACGTCGTCAACTGGGTCGATCGCGCCACCCGTGGCTGGTCGTACGGCCAGGAGATCGTCGACCCGCGCACCGGCGAAATCGTCAAGGGCATGGTCGTGCTCGGCTCGCTGCGGGTACGCCAGGACATCCAGATCTTCGAGGGTCTGGTCGGTGCCGACAAGGTCGGCAAGGGGGGTCCCAACGATCCCGTGCAGGTCGCGCTCGCACGCCTGCGCCAGCTCGGTGCACACGAGGTGGGACATGCGCTGGGCTTCGCCCACAACTTTGCCGCCAGCACCCAGGGGCGTGCCTCGGTAATGGACTATCCGCCGCCACGCATCGGCCTGGTCGATGGCCGTCCCGACCTCACCCATGCATACGCCAGCGGCATCGGTCGCTGGGACATGGCCACGGTTGACTGGCTGTATGGCGAGCCGGCGCCAGGGCAGGACGCCCAGGCGGCTGCCGACGCCACGGCCAGCGCGGTAGTGGCATCCGGGCTGCGCTACGTCGAGGACGGCAACGCCCGCGCCGACGATGCCGCGCAGCCGTGGGCATCGCTGTGGGATGACGGTGCCGACCCGACCGCCGAACTGGTGCGGCTGATGGGCGTGCGTCGTGCGGCGATCGACCACTTCGGCCTGTCGGCGCTGTCGCCTGGCGAACCGATGGCCGACCTGCGCCGGCGCTTCGTGCCGATCTGGCTGCTGCACCGCTACCAGATGGTCGCGGCGGCGAAGGCCATCGGCGGGGTGGATCTGCGCTATGCGGTCAATGGCGGCGGTCACGAGTCCTCCGCGCCGGTATCGCCGGCGGCACAGCGCGCGGCCCTCGACGCGGTGCTTGGCACCTTGTCGCCCGAGCAACTGCGCGTGCCTGCGCGGCTGTTGCCGCTGCTGTCGGCGGCGCGCAACGGCAGCCCGAACCGGCAGTATCAGATCGAACTGTTCGCCGGCTCCGATGGCACCGTGTTCGATCCGCTGGTGGCCGCCGACTCCGCCGCGGAGCTGACCCTGGATACCTTGCTTGCGCCGGCACGGCTGGCCCGGCTGGACGCCCAGCACGCCGACGACCCGAAGGCGCTGGGTGTCGCCGAAGTTCTCGACCGCCTGCTGGCGACCACGCTACCCGAAAACACCGACGCGCTGACCCGAAGAATCGCCTATCGCACCCTGATCAGCATGGCCCAGGTGGCGCGCAACCCTGCCACCACCCCTGGCGTCGCGGCGTTGCTGGATCAGCGAGTGCATGAGACGGCGCTCGCACTGGCTCGACGTCATGGCAGCGCCGCCGATCGCGCATGGAGCGCCAGTCTGTCGCGCCAGTTGCTCGATCCGCAACAACTGGACAAGCTGCTGACCACGCGTCCGCGAACAGTCGCCGTGCCGCCCGGCGCGCCGATCGGCGACGAGGGGGACTGGATGACGATGCCCGGCGACGACTGAGTCGGCGGGAAGGGGCAAGGGACAATTCAGCGAGATACAGGCATGCAAGGGCCCTTGGCAGCGGTTACCCGCGCCAGTTCGCATGCACGTCCCAGAACGCCACGCTTTGCCGGTAGGCCGCGTGATCCAGTGGCACGCCGGAGCCACCTTCGGCCACACCGAGCGCATTGCGCAGCATGGTGATCGGCGCCATCGGGATCTCCTCCGGCGCCGACGTGTACAGGCAGCCAACCACGCCCCAGTCGGCTTCGATCGGCTCGCCTTCCCGGGCCAACTGCTCGCGGCTGTAGAGGATCGGCATCAGGTACTCGGCCACCGCCGGCTCCACCCCTTCGAACCAGCGCACCAGCACGGGCAACTCGTTGCGCGAGCGTGCCTCGTAGGCCGAACGCAGCAGATGGCGATTGGCCTCGGTGATGGGCACGGCGATGCAGCGGGTGGAGGTCCAGTTGCGGTGCACATGCAGGCGGCAGAACGGTGCATAGCCTTGAAGCACCTTGCAGGGCGCTTCGTCATTGAGGCGCTGCTCGAACGCCTCCGCGGTGCAACCCTGGATGCCGTTGCGGCGGCCGTCGCGCGGGAACAGGCGGATGCGGGCGAACGGGGTGAGAACGATGGACATG
>JAJXYE010000215.1 GCA_021780735.1 Pseudomonadota bacterium
ACAATGGGTTGTGTAGCGTGTACCTGTCAGAGCAGCAAAGCCTTTCGTCATCAGGTGCTGCGCGCTAACAACTCGGTCAACCGGACGCAAATCCCGCTATGCGGTCTTTGCGCCGGTTACCTCAAGCGTTAGGCGCGAGCAAACCTCATCGCACATATGAAGAATCTAATCGCCATAGCCTGCATCCTGCTTACACTTACCGCAGCCGCAGAGCCGGCGCCTCCCGCCCTCATCGCGGCGGTGCGCACATTTACTGGCGTGCAGGGAGACCAGCCCTTTCGCTATTCGGTCATCGACTTAGACGGCAATCACGGTTCTGACGCGCTAGTTCTTATGTCAGGCCCAGACTGGTGTGGCTCCGGCGGCTGCACTCTGCTTGTCTTTAGGGAGGTGCGCGGCAACTTTAGGTTGGTCTCACGCAGCACAGTTGCAGAGCCCCCAATCCGGGTGCTATCCGAGGTATCCCACGGCTGGAAAACCCTAATCGTCTATTCTAAAGGGCGCGGCAATGTGCTGCTCCGATTTGACGGCAGTCGCTATCCCCTAAACCCGTCTTTGCAGCCGCTCGCTACTCAAACACAGGTTCAAGCATCTGCCGTGGCACTGAAATAGTGTTCGGTATCTGCACCTAACATTTCGTTCAAGGCGGACGGCTTCGCCGCCGCTTAACTCCAGCGTTAGCCTCTATGAGATACGCAGTCCTTTTTGTCACGTTGGCCCTGTGCGCTGGCTGCTCGCATGGGCCGCCATCGGGGGTCTTCGATGTTCAGTCCGCTACAGGTGCGCGAGTGATTGGTCATTGCACGAACGGCCCGCGTTCAACCGAAGTGTTGGCATATGGTCAACGCATCAAAAGCTTAAAATCGGCGACTGCTACTGCGTCCCCTGTGCCAGGCTTCCGTGCAGTCTCAATAAAAAGACCTTCCTACCAATATGTTTTGTATGCGCCTGTTTTAGAGCGTAGTCCTCAGTACCACGTTACATGCCCACTGAGCGGTACGAGGGAAAGCTGCATCCTTTCGGCAAGCTATCCTCATGGAGTAGTCGAGGCATGGGTGCCTCTTCATAGCCTCTCGCAAACCGATGCAGCGGCAAAGGCAGCGGTTGGCGCGTGCTATCGGTATAGTCAAGGCTAACCACTCGTTCGAGGCGGACGGCTACGCCGCCGCTCAACTCAAGCGTTAGGCCATCAATGTCAATTTTCGCATTAATTTTCACCGCCCTTCTCACGGTCAGCATGTCGGCTATCGCGATTAGGGACGTGCGTCGTGGGTGGACTGAGTTCAGTAGCGCCGGCGTCAACCCACGAGTGTTTGGAAAAGGTGGCTCAAAAATAGTCCGAGCAGAAGAACCTGGGCGATTCTGGTTCGCAATCGTGGCTAGGCTAGGATTTGGTGCATTGTTTCTTGGCGCGTTTGCGATTGAGCTAAAAAAGTTGCACTAATCGGCAAATTTCGTAAGTTAGATATATTCGGAGAAATGAGTGAGCGCAGAGTATCTAGCCAGCCCCGATGAAGCAGATCAGGCCGCCGACTACTACATGAAGCATTTTGTACAACGTGGTGCCGTCATAGGCCACCCGATCATGCTTATCGTCAAGGTATCAAAGATCAAGCCCAAAAGGTTGGCTACGGTTGAAAGCGTCGTACGTATGTTTTACGACTGCGTGCAGGTGGAAAGCGAGGTCAGCGGCTTCTTCAAAAGGCCCGTGTTATGCGCTGTTCTCAGCCCCATGGCGTTCGACCATGACAACATGCTCGTTGCCGCCAAGTCCTTGTACAGGCTGATCTTGCAAGAAGATGTGGCTGTGGCCATCGAAATGGCCTAACAATTCGTCCAAGCGGACGCGCGTACCGCGCGCCGCTTAACTCCAGCGTTAGATGGCAAGGAGAGGCCCGTGAGCGTCCTACTCGAATATCACTCACTCGAACCGGTGGCGTCCGAGGCCGCCACGCAGATTGCAAACGAACAGCGACAGCTACTCCAAGACCGTTGCTACTGGTCAGAACCACTGCAGGTCCAGTTAGAACAGCCGGCTCCTGCACGCCTAATCGGCGGCAACTCCCTTTTCAACAGCGGAGGCTACACATCGCCATCCGGGAAATGGATGGTAGTGTCGCAAGAAGAAGACTACCTAATGGCGTGGTCTGATACCGCCTTTATTGTTCAAAGACTCGCTGCTTGGTCAAGCAGCTACGACATGAGTTGGAGCATCTACTCTGCGGGTGATCACATCGGCGACGTTGTACACGGCGAGCCAGATAAGGGAGTTGAAGCCTTTCTTGCGGGGCTGTTAGAAGCATCGGGTCTCGGGCCGCAGAACGTTCCAGAAATCAATCTGAAGTTCGCGAACCGGTGTGAACCACCTCCGATGGCAGCTGCGAGCAAAGCCTCCATCAAACCATCCACCGCAAAGAAGCCGTGGTGGCGCATGTGGTAACCGGGGCGCCATCTAACAGTTCGTTCAAGGCGGACGGCTTCGCCGCCGCTTAACTCAAGCGTTAGGCGTCATAGGGACATATGGAAATACCAAGTGCTGCGCACGCCGAGATTCAAGAGCTCTGCGCCGAGGGCGACGTTCTCCTCGAAATGGGCGACTTTCAAGCTGCCTACAAAAACTACATCTCTGCCCTTGAGCTCGTTCCGGAGCCGAAGGAGTCCTTAGAGGCCACTACCTGGATCATGGCCGCCTTGGGCGATCTGTATTTCCAGGCCAAAGACTATCGCCAGGTAGCTCAGGTACTTTCCGATGCCATGCATTGCACAGGCGCCATCGGAAACCCGTTCCTTCATCTTCGCTTGGGCCAAGCTCAATTTGAGCTCGGCAACCATGAGCGAGCCGCAGATGAGCTTTGCCGTGCCTACATGGGGGCAGGCAGCGAAATCTTCGCCAAGGAAGAGGCCAGATATTTCGACTTCCTCAAGACCAGGGTCGCCCCGCCTGTAGGTGGCATATGGTAGGGCCTAACCATTCCGTAAGAGACTTCCCGTCAATCCCAGCCGCATGATGCCTTTGCCCTGAGCTTTCGGGCCGCTGCTGGTCGTTGTGTTGTCCTGATGGTGCGTGCTGCGTGTCAGTGCTGCGCGGATACAACGAGTGTCAGGCTGCATTTCCGTAACCGGTCTTGTTGAGTCGATATGGCTGACTCGGACCTGTGTATAAACCGCACCCGAAGACCTCATTCATTCATCGGACTGTCCGATGCCCGGGGATCAGCCGGCACATCGTTTGGACGTCCATCGGGTTAGTCAGGTTCTCTCCGGGGTGGTCTGACCTGTTGTCTACCGTGTCGCGCTGACGTTGAATCGAAACTTGGTTGTTACGCGGCATGGGCCGTGTGGCCCTGCCGGTGCATCGGATGGTTGAGACAGGCATGTGGATCGTAATCCACGTCGTGCGCCAGCATCGCCCAGATCTGCCGCGCATGTTTGTTGGCGATGGCCACGAGCACCTTGCCGAACGGCATGCGCCCATCGAGTGAGCGTATCCACAGCTGCTCCGGCGTGGCCTTCTCGAGGGTGACGGCCTTGGCCCGCTGCAGGCTGCTGCGCGCACCCTGAATCAGCAACGTGCGCAGGTACGCATCGCCACGACAGCTGATCTCGCCCAGTCGCGCATGCCCGCCGCTGGAGTGTTGGGTGGGCACCAAACCCAGCCAGGCGGACATCTGCCGCCCCTGCTTGAATTCGCGGGCGTTGCCCACCGTGGCCACCGCCGCATCGGCGGTGATCGAGCCGATGCCGATGACCGCGCGCAGCCGGACACACTGCTCGTCATCGCGCGCGTGTGCCTCGATGCGTGCATCGCACGCGTCGAGACGCAGGCGCAACTGCGCCCAGTGATCGGCCAGATCACGCAAGAGTTCCTTGAACTCCGCCGGCAACCCAGCCTGTGCGTCAAGATCAGCCAACTGTCGGCGCAGCGCCACGTCGCGCTGCGCCACGATCACCCCGAACTCGGCCAGCAGACCGCGCATCCGGTTGCCGATCGCCAGCGACTCGGCCTTGTAGCCTTCGCGCACCCGGTGCCACGACAATCGCACCTGCTGATCGACTGACTTGATCGGCACAAAGCGCATATTGCCCTGGCGGGCCGCCGTCGCGATCGCCTCGGCGTCGGCGCGATCGTTCTTGGTCTTGCGTCCCTTGCGGAACGGCTTGACGAACTGCGCCGCGATGATTCGCGGCTCAAGACCGTACTCCAGACAACGGCGTGCCCAGTGGTGCGCCCCGCTGCACGCCTCCATCGCCACCAGCGTGCCGGCCGGCAGCTGGGCCAGCCACAAGCCAAACGGCTCACGGCGCAGATCCTGCCGCCGCAGCACATGGCCGCCCGCATCCATCTCACACGCCGAAAACACGCTCTTCGCCAAGACCAGGCCAGTGGTTATAGTTCTAATGGAGACTTCCTCTTTTAAGTGACGGTTGTGTCGCAACACCATCATGGCCCTCGAGGCCGAAAGGGAGGGGAAGTCTCTTTTTACTCATTCGAGGCGAACCGTACCGCCGCCGCTCAACTCCAACGTCAGATCTCATGATCATCGATATCGACAAACTGACTGAATCCGAGCTCATTGATCTCAACAATCGAATTGTTGAACGACTACGTTTCATGCAGCATGCACGTGCCCATGCAACGATGCTTCGCTTCAGCATCGGTGATCGCGTCACCTTTGAGCCAGACATGCGCGGTCCGGTCTTTGGGATAATCGTCCGCTACAACAAGAAATCGGTATCTGTTCTTGCCGATGATGGCCGGCGCTGGACAGTCGCCCCTGGCCTTCTCCGGCTCGCTTCGGCGAAGAGCAGTCAGCCTTCTGCTTCAGGCAACATGGTCACTTTGCCTGTCAAACCACGCAATGAGATCTGACATATCACTCAAGACGGACGGCTGCGCCGCCGCTCAAATCCAGCGTTGAAACTATGGAAAGCCCCCTGCTTTTCTGATCATCAAGACCTCCGTCGTGCCGGCGGAGTTTCGTCCTGGGATGGCCAACTCATGTCGAGCGTCGTTCGCTGAGCGCTGGCAGGCCGAATTTTCCCGACGTCGTGTGCGGCATCTGGCGTCTGGCGGGCACTCTTCTGCCTTGGCGGCCAGCTTGCCGCAGAGCTGTGGTCTGGCCTCGTTGCGGACGATGCGTAACAACTTGCGTTGCCTGGGCGCAGCGCGCGACGCGGCGCGCTCGCCACAGGCAATGGGTGCCTGTAGTGACTTCTGGGTGATGAGCGGGCCTCGCCGGGAACCTATGCTGGGCAATACTCCACCACCCGAGGATGTCCCCCATGCGCAAACTCCCTCTCGCCGCGGCACTCGCCGCCTTGCTGCTCAGCTCGGCCGCGATGGCAGGCCCGGACAAGAAGGACGAGAAAGCCACGCCCGCGGCCAAAGCCGACGCCGCGCTGGTGCAGCCGCAGTCGTCGAGCAGCGAGGGTTCGGTTTCGGTCGAGGGCAAGCGCATCGACTACAAGGCGGTGGCCGGCACGCTGGTGCTGCACGGCAGCGGCGACAAGGAGGACGAGCCGCAGGTCAGCATGTTCTACGTGGCGTATTTCAAGAAGGGGGTGGATGCGGCGAAGCGGCCGATCACCTTCATCTACAACGGCGGCCCGGGTTCGGCCACGGTGTGGCTGCACATGGGCGCGTTCGGCCCCAGGCGCGTGGTGACGGCCGACGACTCGCATACGCCGGCGGCACCGTATCAGCTGGTCAACAACGACTACAGCCTGCTCGATGCCTCCGACGTGGTGTTCATCGACGCGCCGGGCGCGGGCTTCAGCCGCCTCATCGCCAACGATGCGGACAAGAGCAAGCGCGCCGAGCAGATGAAGGAGCGCGAGAAGGCGATCTACGGCGTGGACGGCGATGGCCACGCGTTCGCCCAGTTCATTACCCAGTTCATGTCCAAATACGGCCGCTGGAATTCGCCCAAGTACCTGTTCGGCGAGAGCTACGGCACCACCCGCTCGGCGGTGGTGGCAAACATCCTGGAAAACGAGGACAGCGTCGACCTCAACGGCGTGATCCTGCTGTCGCAGATCCTCAACTTCGACACCAGCATTGATGGGCCGGAGTTCAATCCCGGCATCGACCTGCCGTACCAGCTTGGCCTGCCGACGTATGCGGCCACCGCGTTCTATCACCACAAGCTGCCGCAGCAGCCGGCCGCGCTGGAGCCGTTCCTGGCCGAGGTGGAGCAGTACGCGATGGGTCCGTATGCGCAGGCGCTGATGGCCGGTTCGCGCCTGGGCGACGCGCAGAAGCAGGCGGTGGCCGAGAAACTGCACCAGTACACCGGCTTGCCGGTCGCGTACCTGGTCAAGGCCAATCTGCGCGTGAGCGGCGGCATGTTCGAGCACGAATTGCTGGGCCAGGGCGACGAGACCACCGGTCGGCTGGATACGCGTTTCTCCGGACCGTCGCTGGATCCGATGAGCAAGAGCTCCGAGTACGATCCGCAGTCCTCGGCGATCAGCTCGGCCTATGTGGCGGCGTTCAACGACTACGTGCGGCGCGACCTCAAGTTCGGCCAGAACCGTCGCTACCGTCTGTTTGCCGACATCAAGCACTGGGATTTCTCGCACAAGGCACCGGGCGTGGAGGGCGAGGCGCTGCAGTCCTCGACCAACGTGATGCCGGACCTGGCGATGGCGATGAAGACCAACCCGAACCTCAAGGTCTACGTCAACGGCGGCTACTACGACCTGGCCACGCCGTTCTTCGCTGCCGACTACGAGGATCACCACCTGCCGATTCCGGCCAGCCTCGACGCCAATATCAGCTATTCGTGGTACCCGTCGGGCCACATGGTGTACGCGCACGCGCCGTCGCTGAAGCAGCTGCACGACAACGTCGTCCGCTTCATCAAGCAGACCGACAACGTGGGCAGCCACTGAGCGCCGGGTTCGCCTGACGGCTCAGCGCCTGGCCGAGCTGGTGTGTCGCGGCGCGGTGGAGCCGCGCACCACCAGCTCGGGGCTGAAGCCCCGGTTGACGGTGATCGCCGGTTCGCCGTTGGCTTCGCGCTGCAGGTCGCCGATCAACTGTTGCGCGGCATGCCGCGCGATCTCCTCGGTGGCCTGGCGCGCAGTGGTCAGCGTCGGCCACGACTGTTTCGAGAACGGGCTGTCCTCGAAGCCGGCGATCGACAGGTCGTACGGCACGTTGATGCCATCCGAATGCGCCGCCGCCAGCACGCCCGCGGCGATTTCGTCGTTGGAGCCGAAGATCGCGGTGGGCCGATCCTTCAGTGCCAGCAGCTTGCGTGCGCCGCGGAAACCGTCGTCGAAGGTGTAGTCGCCGGACAGGATCAGCTTGCGGTCGAGCGGGATGCCATAGTGTTTCAGCGCGTCCTCATAGCCCTGGTAGCGCTCGGGGCTGGAGCGATGCTCGCGACCGCCCCACAGGAAGCCGATCCGCTGATGGCCAAGCTGGATCAGGTGTTCGGTGATCGCGTAGGCCGCGTCGCGGTCATCGACATAGACGCAGGGGTAGCCGTCCTGCGGATCCTTGCGCGCGGAGATGATCCGCATGAACGGGATCTTCGCCTCGCTCAGGGTGCGGATCAGCGCCGGTTGCTCGGACATCGGTGGCGCCAGCACCAGCCCGGCCAGGCGCGAGCGGCGTACCAGCTCGCACAATTCGTCGGCGAGGGTGGGGGAAGACGAGTCGCAGGGGTGGATCTGCAGGCCGAAGCCACTGCTGCGGCACACCGAGAGCACGCCGCGCTGCAGGTTGATGATGTAGTGCGCGTTGGGGTTGTCGTAGACCAGACCGATGGCGTAGGCGCGGGTGCTGCGCAGGCTGCGCGCGGACGGGTCGGGCTGGTAGCCGAGCGCGTCGATCTCGCGCTGCACCCGTTCGCGGGTGCGCGCATGTACCGAGGGTTCGTTGTTGATGACGCGTGAGACGGTTTTCAGCGAAACGCCGGCCCGCTCGGCGACGTCCTTGATGGTGGCGCTACGCAACGCGGTGACCTCAGGCATCATGGGGTGTGGGGCGCAGCCGTGCCACGCCGAAAGGCCACGAACGTACCGCGGCGCCGACGCATCCTAGCCCATACCGCGTCCGCCTGGCGTTCAATCCGTGTGAGCCTGACCCACGCGATGGCCGCTGAGGCCGAAATACAGGATGTACAGGTAGCACGGCACCATCACGCACAGGAAGGCGAGCTGGAAGTTGATGTGCTGCTTCAGGTGCACGAACACCTGCGGGATCAGCGCGCCGCCGACGATGCCCATGATCAGCAGCGCCGAGGCGGCCTCGGTGTGCCGGCCCAGGCCCTTGATCGCCAGCGGGAAGATCGCCGGCCACATCATCGCGTTGGCGAAACCCAGGGCAGCGACAAAAGCCACCGAGGCATAGCCGCGGGTCACGAAGGCACCGATGGCAAACAGCACGCCGAGCACGGCCGAGACCGCCAGATAGCGGTGCTGCGAGATGAAGCGCGGAATCACCAGCAGGCCGACGATGTAGCCGGCCAGCATGCCGAGCATCGTGTACGAGGTGAAATGCTTGGCGGCATCCAGCGGCAGGCCGAAGCCCTGGCCGTAGATACCGATGGCGTCGCCGGCCATCACCTCCACGCCAACGTACAGAAACAGGCACAGCACGCCCAGCCACAGGTGCGGGAAGCTGAAGATGCTGCGGCCGGTATGCCCGATGGCACTCTCGTCGTTGGCGCCGGCGGGCTTGATTTCCGGCAGCGACGAGCGCACCACCCAGGCCGCGAGCAGCACCAGCAGTATCGCCATCACCATGTACGGCCAGTACACGCGGGCGGCGAAACTGTTGAGCAGCGCGTCGCGCGCGGTGGCCGTGGGCGCCGCCTTCACCTGCTGGTCGAGCGAGTCGATACCCTTGAGCACCAGTGCGCCGAACACGAACGGTGCCAGCGCGCCGGCCACCTTGTTGCAGATGCCCATGAATGCGATGCGCTGCGCGGCGCTGTCGATCGGCCCGAGGATGCTGATGTACGGATTGGACGCGGTCTGCAGCAGCGACAGGCCGGCACCGATCACGAACAGGCCGACCAGCGCGCCGTGATAGACGCGGATGTTGATGAACTCGCCGAACACCACCGCGCCGATCGCCATCACGAACAGGCCCAGCGCCATGCCCTTCTTCATGCCGGTGCGGCGCAGCACCATCGACGACGGCAGCGCCAGCACGAAGTAGGACACGTAGAACACCACCGGTATCAGGAAGGCGCTGACGTCGTCGAGGTTGAAGGCGAGCTTGACGAAGATCGTCAACGGCCCGTTGAGCCAGGTGACGAAGCCGAAAATGAAGAACAGCACGCCGATGATCAGCATCGGCCCCAGATAGGTGCGCTCGGATGGCGTCGCCGCCGTGGTGGTGGTCATGGACTCGCTGCTCCCCGGGTTCGGCCGCGTCGTTCCGGTCGAATGACCGGGACTGACAGGAATGTCTCCTTATTCCGCACAAAGTGCAACGTTGTCAATCCATGGCCCGGAAAAACCCCGGACCCGGCCTCCTCGTTCAGCCGTCCACAGGCTCCAAGCCCGTCGTCGATGTGGCGTTGCAGCAGCAGAATCCGTTGACTGCAGACGGTCGCCGGATGCTAAAAAACACCTGTTTTCAGGCGGTCAATCGCGATTGACCGACACACCATGCTGCAGTTTCACATGCAACCATTCCGGGCCGATGACGACCCCTGTTGACAACGTTGTCATTTTGACAGCATATTCGCCTCGCATCAGGTCAATGCCGAACCGCGGGCGTCATTGCGCCGCGGCTGCCGGGGTAGCCGACCGACGACGGGAGAGTGGAGTGGGGAAAGTCGCGAACCAGCATCAGGTGCAGCAGCCGTCGGCGGCGGCAGCGGTGGAGGCGTCGCCTGCCTCGACCGGTTCGGCGCATGGGCAGCCGTTCCTGGCCGCTGATGTTGGCGGCACCCACGCGCGCATTGGTCTGGTGGTTGCCCATGCCGACGGCCGCCGGCCGGTCAGTGTGCTGCACTACCACCGCTACAGCTGCGCCGACTGGGCCAGCCTCACCGCGATGCTGCAGGACTTCGTGGCGCAGCTGGCGAGCACGCCTCATGCCGACGCCACCGGCGGCATCCGCGATTGCGCCGTGGCTTGCGCCGGCTATGTACTGGACGACGCGATCGTCAACGAGAACCTGCCGTGGCCGGTCTCGATCAGCGACATCCGCAGCGGCCTGGGCATCCAGCGCCTGGCGGTGATCAACGACTTCGAGGCCGTTGCCTACGCTACCCAGTTCATCGACGCCACCGAGACACGCCCGATCATCGACGCGGCGCCATCGAAGTCGATCGGGCCGACCCTGGTGATGGGTCCGGGTACCGGCCTGGGCTCGGCGGTGTTGCTGCCGGGTCAGCCGCGCGCGCAGGTGCTGGCGACCGAGGCGGGGCAGATCTCGCTGGCGCCCGGCAACGAGCGCGAGATCGAGATCCTGCGCGTGCTGGCGCGTGATCGGCCGTATGTGTCGTTCGAGGATGCCTTGTCCGGCCCGGGCCTGCTCAAGCTCTATCGCGCCCTGTGCGAGCTGCGCGGCACCGATCCGCGCTGGCTGACGCCGGCCGAAGTGACCGCCGCGGCGATGGCCAGCCACGACGCCGTCGCGGTGGAGACACTGGAAGTCTTTTGCGGCCTGCTCGGCAGTTTTGTCGGCGACCTGGCGCTGCTGTATGGCGCCAGCGGCGGCGTCTATCTGGCCGGCGGCATCCTGCCGCAGATCCAGCCGCTGCTGCTCACCAGCACGTTCGCCGAGCGCTTTTTCAACAAGGGCGTGATGCGCGCCTGGCTGCAACAGATTCCGGTTCGACTGATCGAGCATGGCCAGCTTGGTGTCATTGGCGCCGCAGGCTGGTTCCTGGACGAAGAGCGCGACAAGGGGCAAGGAGGATGAGATGAGCCCGATCCAGCACCAAGGCGCCAAGCCAACCGCTGCACCCGATTTCAACCAGCCCGACCATCACCAAGTCCAGAACCGTCGTCATGCCGGTTCTGATTCGAGCCAGCCTCTGAGGGGAGGAACACCATGAACTACCGCAAGACACTACTCGCCGCCAGCATCATCACCAGTCTGTGCATGTCAGGTGCGATCTGTGCACAGGACAGCGCCCAGGGCGATACCAGCCAGGCCCAGCAGAACGAGGCCAGGATCAAGCAGGCCAAGACGCTCAACACGGTGGTGGTCACCGGCATCCGCGAGAGCGAAGCGCTGTCGCTGGACACCAAGCAGGCCGCCGACTCGCACGTGGAGGTGGTGTCTGCCGTGGACATCGGCAAGCTGCCGGCGAAGAACATCGCCGACACCATCGCGCAGTTGCCTGGCGTGAACATCGCCGACGCCGCCGGCGCCGAGGGTGGCTTTGACGAAGCCGATCGCGCCAGCATCCGCGGCAGCGCACCGTCGCTGGCGCTGACCACGGTCAACGGCCATGCCCTCGCTTCGGGCGACTGGTTCGTGGTCGGCGGTGGCGGCACCCGCAGCGTCAGCTATTCCATGCTGCCGTCCGAAGTGGTCAGTCAGGTGGTGGTGCACAAGACCTCCGAAGCAAGCCTGCTCGAAGGCGGCGCGGCGGGCTCGATCGACATCATCACGCGCAAGCCGCTGGAGTTCGGCAAGCCGTTTTCGGCCGAGGCCAGCGTGGGCGGTGTGTACGCCGAGCTGCCGAGCAGCACCAAGCCGCAGTTCAACGGCCTGGTCAACTGGAAGAACAGCGACAACACCTTTGGCGCCATGGTCCAGGGCTTCTATGAGGAGCGGGATCTGCAGCGCGAAGGGCAGGAAATGCTCGGCTATTCGTATATCCCGACCGGTTCGGCGGTGGCCACCCAGTTGGGCCTCGGCGCTGCCACACCTGGCAGCAACAGCACCGGTGTGTTCTATCCCAACCTGCCGGGCGCGGCGCTGTTCACCCAGACCCGCAAGCGCAAGGGCGGCTCGATCGACCTGGAATGGAAGCCGCTCGACAATCTGACCCTGAACCTCGATGGCTTCTATTCCAAGATGGACGCCACCGACTACAACCGCAACTACATGTTGCGCACGCGCGATCGGCTGCCGGGAGATACGCTGACCAGCTACACGATCGACGGCAATATTCTCACCAGCGCCGGCATTGCACCGCAGGCCGGCCTTTCGCAAGGCATCTACGACATGATCTCGCGCCCGGGCGAGAGCGAATCCAGCCAGTACCTCACCCTGGACGCGAACTGGCAGGCCACCAGCAACCTCGGCTTCAAGTTCCAGGGCGGCACCACCAAGGGCACCGGCAACACGCCGACGCAGGACGTGATGGAAATGGATACGGGCATCGGCCAGGGGGCCAGTTACGCCATGAATGGCATGGGCAAGCCGCTCAACTGGACGCTGGGTGGCACCAACAGCGCATTCAACCCGGCGACGACCGCTCTCGACTGGATCTTCGGCGAACAGAATATCCATGTGGTCGACAAGGAACACTGGTTCCAGGCCGATGGCGAGTTCGACTTCGATGAGGCCGGTGCGTTGTCCTCGCTGCAGTTCGGTGCACGTTATGCCAAGCATACGCATGACAGCCCGACGGATACCAATCAGGGTCCCAAGTGCAGTGATGGTTCAGCCTTTAATTGGAGTGCTGCCTTTTACTGTACCAATCCCAGTGCGTCGCCATTCAACCCCGCGAATTGGCCATCAGCCCCTAATGGCAAGTACCCCGCCGACTTCGCTGGCAATGTTGGCGTAGGCTCAATGCCGACAGCTATCTGGTACTGGTCTCCTAGCCAGCTGAAGGCATTTGATGCTACGTATGCCAACCGGGCAGTTACCGGCGACACCAGCTCGCGGTTCTATCCGGACGGCATCTATTCGATGACGGAGCAGAACAGTGCAGCTTACCTGCAGGCCAACTTCGTCGGCAGCAACTGGAGCGGCAACTTCGGCCTGCGCTACGTCTCCACCGACGAGAACGTCGGCTACACCAGCCCGTCAATCTTGGAATCCAGCTACACCGGACCGTATCTGAATTCCGCCTTCCATCCAACTGGCTGGTACTACAACCATTACAAGCATCACTATGGCAAGCTGCTGCCCAGCTTCAACCTGAAGGTCAACCTCAACAGCGATGGCAGTTTGCTGGCCCGTTTCGCCGCCTCGCAGACGCTGACCCGCCAGGACTACGGCCAACTGGCTGGTGCCGTGAACCTGAATGATCCGCAGACTGCGAACGCGCTGGGTTCCGGCAGCGGGCCCAACCCGTATCTGAAGCCGCTGGTCTCGACCAATTTCGATGCATCGCTGGAGTGGTATTTCGCCAAGCGCGGCCTGCTCTCGGCCAGCGTGTACGAAATGGACATGCACAACTACTACGACTACGGCGCAGTCACCCGCACGTATCTCAACAACTACCTGACCTACGGTGTGAGCAACGCGTCCCACGCGCCGATCTACAGCAACTACCTCGTCAGCGTGCCGGTCAATGTCAACGGCACTCTGAAGGGTGTGGAGCTGAACTACGTCCAGCCCATTGGCGACCACTTCGGTGCCCAGCTCAACTACACCTACAGCAACGGCCACTCGAGCGGCGGCACCTACCTCTACAACGCCGACGGCACCCTGGCCAACAACACGGCGGCATCCGACCGGCCCTTGTTCGGTACCTCCAAGACCACCGCCAACCTGTCCGCGTTCTATGAGGACAGCCACTGGAATGCCCGGGTCAACTACACCTATCGATCCGCGTTCTACGACGGCATGATGGCCAACTCGGGCGCCGGCATGCCGCTGCTGCCGTACTGGCAGGCGGGCACGGGTTACCTGTCGTTCTCGGCAGGCTACAAGCTCAACGACCACGTGAGCTTCTCGTTCGACGCGATGAACCTCAACAACCCGACCCTGCGCTATTACATCAAGGGCTCGCAGGCCGGCCTGGCCTTCGACAAGGCGCCGGAAGCGTTCTACGTGAACGGTCGCCAGTACTACTTCAACGTCAACTTCAAGCTCTGATCCGCTACCGCATCATCGTGGGCCACGGACGGCCCGCTTTCTCCCCCTGACGGGCCTGAGGTTGATTCCGGGCCCGTTTTTTTTATTCCGCACCGGCGTGTCGCGCATGGCATGCTGGATCGTCCGCGCCGGAGACCGTCCATGACATGTCGCCCGATTCTCGTTGCCTGCGCATGCCTGTTGCTTGGCGCACTGCCGCCATTGCACGCTGCAGCCACCGTCGCGCCACCCAGCCTGATTCCGCAACCCGTGCAGGTGACGATGGCCGATGGCAGTTTCCTCGTCGATGCACACACTCCCGTCGTGATCGTCGGCGATGCCGTCGCGACGCGACACACGGCCCACTATCTGACTCAGCTGCTGGCGCGTACCCGCGGTCTGCACTTGCGCGTGGCATCGGGCAAGATCCAGCCGCCGGCGATCGTGCTGCAGCGTGATGCGCATGCAGCGGTGACACAGGCGGGCGGTTACACGCTGGACGTCACGCCGCAGGGTGTCCATATTCGTGCACGCGATGACGCCGGGCTGTTCCATGGCGCGATCACGCTGTACCAATTGCTGACGCCAGACGCGAAAAAAGGTGCGGTGAACCTACCCCTGCTCAGCATCCGCGACTGGCCGCGGTTCTCATGGCGCGGGCTGATGCTCGATTCCGCGCGGCACATGCAGAGCGTGACTGAGATCGAGACCCTGCTGGATCAGATGGCCCAGCACAAGCTCAACGTCTTCCACTGGCATCTCACCGACGACCAGGGCTGGCGCATCCAGATCAGGCGCTACCCCGAACTCACCCGGATCGGCGCCTGGCGTACGCCACCGGATGCCGGCCACGATGGTGAGCCGAAGCGTTATGGCGGCTTCTACACCCAGCAACAGATCCGTCAGGTGGTGGCCTATGCCGCCGCGCGCTACATCACCGTGGTTCCTGAAATCGACATGCCCGGCCACGCCCAGGCGGCCGTGGCGGCGTATCCGCAGCTGGGTGTGACCGGCAAGCGGCCGGCCGTCTCGGTCGACTGGGGCGTCAATCCGTACCTGTACAACGTCGATGACGCCACGTTCCGGTTCCTCGACAACGTGCTGGACGAAGTGATGGCGCTGTTCCCGTCGCGCTATATCCACGTCGGCGGCGACGAGGCGATCAAGGATCAGTGGCAAGCCTCGCCGGCAGTGCAGGCGAAGATGCACGCGCTCGGCCTGAAAAACGAGGATGCGCTGCAAGGCTGGTTCATCGGGCGCATCGGCGATTACCTCCAGCAGCACGGCCGCCGGCTGGTCGGCTGGGACGAGATCCTCGACGGAGGCAAGCTGCCGGCGGATGCCACGGTGATGTCCTGGCGCGGCACCCAGGGCGCGATCAGCGCGGCGCAGGCGGGCCACGATGTGGTGTTGTCGCCGGCACCGCAGCTGTATTTCGACCAGTTGCAGAGCGACAACCTCGACGAGACCGCCGGGCGCATTCCGGTGCAGTCGCTGGCCAGTGTCTACGCCTTCGAACCGGTGCCGAAACAGCTCGACGCGAGCCAGGCGAAGCACGTGCTTGGCGCGCAGGCCAACGTCTGGACCGAGCACATGCCCAGCATCAAACACGTCGAGCACGCGGTGTTTCCGCGGCTGGACGCGCTGAGCGAGGTCGACTGGTCACCTGTGGCCGCGCGCAACTGGAACAGCTTCCTCGCGCGGCTGCCGGCACAGCTGGCGCGCTACCGCCTGCAGGACATCGGTTATGCCGACAGCGCGTTCGCGGCCGAGATCGCGCTGGACCGCACGCAGGCGCTGGCCACCGGACGCGCCACCGTCAGCCTGGCCAACCAGGCTGGCACCGGCACCCTGCGCTACACCCTGGACGGCAGCACGCCGGATGCGCATTCGGCCGTCTACCACGAGCCGTTCGAGGTGACGCTGCCCACCACCGTGCGTGCCACCACCTATGCCGCCGACGGCAGCGTGCTGGCCGCGCCCCGCCAGCGCGTGCTCGACCGCGCGCATCTGCTCCAGTTCAGCGGCAATGCGCTGCCCAACTGCCCGGGCAGCGATTTCCGCCTGCGCGTGCAGCCGCTGCCGGACGTGACCTCGCTGGCACCGGTGTACAGCATCAACCTGTTCAACAGCTGCCAGCTGGTGCCGGCCACCCTGCTCGACGGCGTCGACGCGATCCATGTCGAGGCAGTACGGCTGGAGCGCAATTACGCGCTGGCGCACGAGCAGCGGCTGGTGCTGTCACGTCCGCACAGCACGCCGTTCGGCGAGCTGGTGGTGCACAAGGACGACTGCAACGGCACCGTGCTGGCCAGCATGCCACTGCCCGACCCGGCCCACGCCGCCCGTCGTTTCGCGCTCGATGCCGTATTGCCGGTGCAGCAGGGCGAGCACGGCCTGTGCCTGATCTACACCGCACCGATCGACGGCCCGCTCTACGCGATCGACCGGCTGTCGCTGCTCCCGGGCGGAGCCAGGCATTGACCGAGCCGCGCCGGCTGGCCTCGCTCGACGCGCTGCGCGGCTGCACCGTGGCGGCGATGCTGCTTGTGAACGATCCGGGCGACTGGGGCCACGTCTACTGGCCGCTCGATCACGCCGCGTGGAACGGCTGCACGCCGACCGACCTGGTGTTTCCGTTCTTTCTGTACGTGGTCGGTGTATCGGTGGCGCTGGCGATCCTGCCGCGACTGCAGCACGGCGCGGCGCGTTCGGTGCTGGAACGTGCGGTGTGGTGGCGGGCATTGCGGATTTTCGGCCTGGGGCTGGCGATCAATCTGCTGGCCGCGCTGCTGATGCCGGGCGCGCACATGCGCATTCCCGGCGTGCTGCAACGTATCGCGATCTGCTATGCCGCGGTGGCGCTGTTGGCGATCCACACCAGGCCGCGCCAGCAATGGGCCGCGATCGTGCTGTTGCTGCTCGGCTACAGCGGTCTGCTGTGGCTGGGTGGCAGCATGCAACCCTGGACGAATATCGTCAGTCGTACCGACAGCGCGGTGTTCGGTCGTTTCGTCTGGACGATCTCCGCCAGCGGGCGTGGCCATGATCCGGAGGGGCTGCTCAGCACCCTGCCGGCCATCGCCGGTTGTCTGCTCGGCCTGCGTGCCGGCTGCGCCCTGCAACGGCAGCAGCTGACATCGCTGCTGCTGGCCGGTCTGCTGGCGCTGCTGCTAAGCCTGTTGTGGTCGCACTGGCTGCCCTTCAACAAGAACCTGTGGACACCCTCGTACGTGCTGTGGACGACCGGTCTGGCCACGCTGGCCCTGCTCGGCTTCCATTGGCTGATCGACGTGCGTGGCTGGCCGGCCTTGGGTCGGCGCTTCGGCATGAACGCGATCGCCGCCTACGCCGGTTCCGAACTGATGCAGATCCTGCTGCCGCGCCTGGGACAGGCGTCGTGGTACCGCACGCTGTTCACCGGCTGGCTCACCCCGCGCTTCGGCCCGTTCGTGCCTTCGCTGGCCTGGGCCGTGGCGTTCGTCGTGTGCTGGTGGCTGATCGTGTGGACGATGGATCGGCGGCGCATCTACCTCAAGCTGTGAAGGGATGAAATCGGCGGGAGCGCGCGTTGTGCGTGATGCAGTCCGGGAGACGACGAAGGGCATCGCGCACACGGTGATCACCTGCAATCAGCATCAACCATCGGCGCGATGCTGGCGGCGCACCGCGCGGATGAACAGACCCATCGCCAGCACACCGAGCAGCAAACCGATGCCGGCGCCCCACAGGCCGCCGCGGGATCCGCCGATCAGGTAGCCGAGGCCGAAACCCAGCGGAAACAGCAGCAACAGCGGCAGGCAGCCCATCGCGCGGCGCGCCGGATCAGTGCGCGCGGCCGAGGGTGGCGGAAGCGGCCGGCGGATGACGCAGCAGGGTCTGCCTGGCCAGCTGCATATCGGCGCGATCCAGCTCGATCAGAGCGGCGGGCTTGCCGGCGATCAACGCGGCGATCGGCATGCCGTCGCGGTACAGCACGCGCGAGCCGGCCAGCGCGGGTATCTTGTCGCCGGCCAGCACCGTGCCGACCAGGTTCAGCGGGTCGCTGCCACTGAGGCAGACCAGCTCGCCGTCGTCGGCGCGCGAGCGCACCGCGCGCAGCGGCGCGATCGCCTCGGGCAGGGCGAACTGTTCGCCCACCAACCCGTCGACAAAGCGGCCGCCGCGAATCTCGCCGCGCGCCTCCAGCCGGTGATACACGCGCAGCAGCTCGCGCCACGAGGGCAGCCAGCGAGCCTCGCGCTCCAGCAGCTTCCAGAACACCACGCCATAGCGGCGCAACAGGGTGCGCGCGATGTGCTCGACTTCAATCGAATGATCCTGGCGCGTAGCGCCGCCATCGCCTCCTCGCCCCTTCGATGAAAGGATTGAGGTGAGGGGGCGATCTTGCGCAGACGCCTGCCCCGGGAGAACAGAAGTTCGGACAAGCGCCCAGCGCCCGGCATCCTCGACCCCGCTGAGCTGATGCCGACGCAGGCGCCGGTGGCGCGCGCCGTCACGCCGCGATGCGGGCAGCAGCAGGGCGCGCAGACCGGCGAAACTGTCGGCGCTGACCCGGCCGGCGGCCACCAGTTCGCCCAGCGCATCTTCCAGTTCGCTGCGCAGCAGGCGGGTGCTGTCGAGCAGTTCGTCGAAGAACAGCGCGCCCTGCCCGCCCAGCGCATCGACTACCGCCTGCGCCCGCGACGAGAGCAGGGCCTGTTGCGGTTCGTCCGCCACGGCCGTCCAGACGGCCATCGAGCGACGCGGCAACAACACGATCGGCGTACTGCGCACCGGCCCGCCACCGCTGCTGCCGGGGCGCAGGCGGCTCCAGTGGATGCGCCCGGCGCGGCACAGCTCGTCCAGCCAGCTGATCGAATAGTCGGCGACGCGCGCCGGCAGGATCTCCGCTTCCCACGCGCCGGCGGCGGCCTCGTAGCCCTCCAGCTGGGACAGCGTGGCGCTCAGCGCGTCCGGCCCGCCGAGCCGGGTCGCGGCCGATACATGCTGCCAGTCGAACAGAAAGCGCATCAGCTGGCGTCGGCTGACCGGCTCGATCTCGCGCCGCAGCCGGCCGAGGGTATAGCGGTGGATGCGCGCCAGCAGGTGCCGCTCGCACCATTCGGTGTCGGCAGCATCCGCGCTGAAGCGGCCCTGCATGACGTAGCCTTCGGACTGCAGCAACAGCAGCACCTGTTCGATGTCGCCGGCGGTGATCGCGAGGGACTCGGCCAGGGTGGCCACGGTGATCGGACCGAGCCCGCCGAGGCGCCGGCGAACCAGCTCGCGCAGCGCGTCGTCGTGCGTCCAGGTTTGCGCGGCGTATTCCTCCGGTGCGGAAATGGCCGGCTGCATCGTGGCGGCAGGGTGCAGTGCCAGCCACAGCGGCAGCAGCTCGGCCGATGTCCAGATCGTGCAGCCGGTCGTAGGAGCGC
>JAJXYE010000194.1 GCA_021780735.1 Pseudomonadota bacterium
GCCGAATCGTCGAACAGCGTTCGCTGTATCTGACCCTGCTGGCAGCCCTGCTCTGGTGGATGACCAGCGCCGCGCTCTACCTGCTCAAACCCCACGTCCGGCAGCGCGCGATGTCACGCCACTGGGCTGGCGCAACCCTGCTGCTGGGCCTGCTGCAGGGCTGCCTGTTACCCTGGCAGGGCAGCAGCAGCCGACTCGAGGCAGGCTACCTGCAGGCGCCGATCGGCGCACTGGCGAACAACAGCTACCAGCTGTTGCGCTCGCGCGCAGAGTTCCCCGCATGGCGCACGCGCGGCGGCGGCGATGCGCCCTATCCACTGGAAAAGCGTGACGTCTACACGCAGCCCCTGCCCTTCCCCGACACCGGCGTGGACGCGCGGGTAAAAAATGTCATCGTCATCTTCAGCGAAGGTACCTCGACCCGGCTGATCGGTGCCTACGGCAGCAAGTATCCCGGGCTGACGCCAAACATCGATCGCCTCGCCGCGCATTCGATGCGGGTGATCCACTACTACAACCACACCGCAGCTACCTACCGCGGACTGCAGGGCCAACTGGTCTCGGGCTATCCATGGGCCGGCGGCGCTGGCGATACGGAAGCGTGGGCGGATCCCACCAAGCGCGACGCGATGCTGGCGATCCGCAACCGCAGCGTGCCGATGATCCTCAACCAGCTCGGCTATCACACCGAGTTCCTGTCGCCGCATCACGACACGGTCGGCCTGAACACGATGCTGCGTGCACTGGGCTTCGAAAAGGTTTATTCGTTCGACGAAGTCAGCCGGCGTATTGCGCCAGGCAATCCGATGTATGCGGTGGAAGGCGCGCTCAGTGACGGCGAACTGTTCCATGCACTCAATCTGCTGATGGCCACCCACCGCCTGTCGAAACCTGGTCAGCCGTTTTTCGCCGGCCTGTACAATTTCGGCACACATGCCTTCCTCGATGTCGTGGCCTTCGGTCTCAAGTACGGCGATGGCAGCAACCCGGCGTTGAACCGCCTGCACAACTACGACCACGCGGTGGGCGCCTTCCTGGATGCGTTCCTGGCCAGCGACTACGCGCACGACACGATCGTGGTCTTCACCGCCGATCACGCCAACTACCCCGAGCCTTCCTATCGTGAGGCAGTGGGCGAGAATCATGCGCCGTACTTCGTCGACCAGATCCCCTTGCTGATCTACGACCCGTTCCACCGGCTGCCGGCAACGTGGGACGCGCACGGCCGCACCTCCATCGACTTCGCGCCGACATTGCTGCAACTGCTCGGCGTGCGCCATGCCGACAACAGTTTCCTCGGCACCTCGCTTTTCGAGGACAACCACCGGCCGATCGGCATCGCCGCGATCGGCAACGAGTTCTATGCCACCGACACACTCGGCGTCTTTCCGGAAGGCAGCGTGCCGGCTGCCCTGCGTGCACCGTTCGCCGCGGGCCGCGCAGCGGTGATCCGCTACTACCGGCTGGAGCAGGCGAACCGGCTGTTCCGTTCGCCACGCTGAGCTCACGCGCGGCAATGCCTGGTGCGGGTGAAACCGCGCAGGAATGTGCCTCTGCTCCAGACCACCGCCGCTCACCCGCCGGCTGACCGTTGCCAGCTCCATGCAGACGGGCAGAAGGCGGTTCCGGCGGATCAGACGCGCGCTCCCTAACCTCCTGCGCGGCGTCCCTTCCATGCGTAGCCGAGTCCGAGCAGCACGAACCACACCGGGCTTGCGACCAGCGCCTCGCGGGTATCGGCCTGCAGGCTGAGCAGGATCAGCACGAACACAAAGAACGCCAGGCAGATCCAGCACATCAGCACGCCACCGGGCATCTTGTAGGTCGATGCCTGGTGCAGCTCCGGGCGCTTGCGGCGATAGGCGATGTAGGCAACCAGGATCAGCGACCAGACGAACATGAAAAGTATCGCTGACAAGGTGGTCACCAGGGTGAAGGCGGTGATCAGGTTGGGAACCAGGTAGATCAGCGCCGCGCCCAGCAACAGGCAGAAGCACGAGAACAGCAGGCCCAGCGACGGCACCGCCGCGCGCGACAGCCGCGCGAACAGCTTCGGTGCATGATTTTCCTCGGCCAGGCCATACAGCATGCGGCTGGTGGAGAAGATGCCGCTGTTGGCGGACGACGTGGCCGAGGTCAGCACCACGAAATTGATCAGGCTGGCAGCAGCCGGAATGCCGGCCAGCACGAACAGTTCGACGAACGGACTCTTGCCAGGCTCGACCATCCGCCACGGCGTCACCACCATGATTGCGAGCAGGGCCAGCACGTAGAAGATGATGATGCGCACCGGGATCGAATTGATCGCCTTGGGCAGGTTGCGCATCGGGTCGGCCGTTTCTGCCGCGGTGGTGCCGACCAGCTCGATGCCGACGAAGGCGAACACCGCGATCTGGAACCCGGCAAAGAAGCCACTCAGTCCCTTGGGAAACACGCCACCGTCGTTCCACAGGTTGGCCAGCGTCGCGGCATGCCCGGTCGGTGAGCGAAAACCCCATGCCACCAGCGCGAAGCCGGTCACGATCAGCGCGCAGATCGCGATGATCTTGATCAGCGCGAACCAGAACTCCATCTCGCCGAACAGTTTGACCGTCGCCAGATTCAGGGTCAGCAGCAACAACACGCACAGCACCGCCGGAATCCACGGCGCGAGCCCCGGAAGCCAGTACTGGGCGTACGACGCGATGGCGATGACGTCGGCGATCGCGGTGATGATCCAGCAGAACCAGTAGGTCCAGCCGCAGAAGAAGCCGGCCCATGGCCCGAGCAAATCAGTGGAGAAGTCGATGAACGACTTGTAGTCCAGATTGGACAGCAGCAACTCGCCCATCGCGCGCATCACGAAGAACAACATCACGCCGATGATCAGATACACCAGCACGATCGACGGCCCGGCCAGGCTGATCGTCTTGCCCGAGCCCATGAACAGGCCGGTGCCGATGGCCCCGCCGATGGCGATCAGTTGCAGGTGTCGGTTCGACAGGCTGCGGCGCAGATGATCGGGGTGTTCGTGGGATGCGGTCATGCAGCGCGCCTTTGGCGTTCGGGGTACGCCAACATAGAAGAAACGCGGCCGCACCGCCATGGCTGGATCAGGGGCGCATGCTGGAAACCGGATCGGCGCACTGCACGGTGTGAAAAGCCCATCGGGCACGATCACTCGTGACATAGGCGACCCGGCTTCCCGCTCAAGAAATCACGAAGAACCAGGATGCCTGTCGTTTTCGCGGCTGGCCAGGTGGGCGGCCGAACAATGCAGCAGGGCCGAGTGCGCCAGCCAGGCCTGGTCGGGGTAGTAGGAGAACACGAATTGCCCGTTTTTCATCACGTCGATGATCGGCTTGGCCACGGCCTGGCGCAGCGCCGGGCAGCCCCAGCTGCGGCCCAGTCGGCCCATCTGCCGGCCACTGGCCTCGTTCACGTAGGCCGCACCGTGCATCACGATGTCGCGCGCCATGGCAGCATCGTTGATCCCGCGTTCCAGCCCGTCCATGCGCAGCGAAAGGCCGTTGTGACCGGTGTAGGTCGAGCCGGTGACGAACAGGCCAAGGCTGGAGGCGTGGCTGCCGTCGGCGTTGGAAAAATGTGTGGGGACGTTACCGCCCGAACCCTGGCCATGCGCCACCAGCTCGTTGTACAGGAGTTTCCGGCTGGCCAGGTCGAACACCCACAGGCGCGGCTGCAGCGACGAACGGCTGTAATCGATCACCGCCAGCCGTTGCGCCGTCCGGCCCACACCCTCGGCCTGTGCGCAACGCACGGCAGCGAGCGCCAGACTCAGCACTTCGGGGTCGGCCGCCGGCGCCAGCTGGGCCAGTCGTTGCGGTGGCGGCAAATTCTCCGCCGGCGACATCAACGCGGCGGACGACAGTTGGCTCGGGCGCGCAGCCGCCGCCGTTGCCTTGAAAGTCAGACTGGAACTGGACACGGCAAGAGCCAACGCCAGCGCGAGAGTTGGGTGTTTGTATGGCATGCGCCAAGTCTAGCGGGACAGGCTGAACGGAATGTTGGCTCCCCCGCACAACGCCGAGGGAGCTCTCATTGCCCCTCCCATCGCCCGCAGGGATTGATCGAGATGCCATGCCCCCACTGTTTTTCCGGTTCAGGCAGCTTGACCTCGACGCGCCGGTGAAAGCGATCAGGTCGCCGGGCTTGACCCCGACCAGCGGGATCAGCAGTCCATACGCCGGTGCAGGCCATCGGCGTGGGCGGCATGGCAGGCGGCAGCATGAACGTGCTGCTGTGGCTGAGTTACGAGGTGATGCTCTCGCTGTATGCGCAGGCTTTCGGCAGTTACGTCGCCAACTTCCTGCCGCAGGCGTGGCAGGCCATCGGCAAGCATGCACTGCTCAATCTCGGCGTCATCGCGCTGACCGGACTGAACCGGCTCAGCGTCAAGTCGATCGGCAACGCCGAACCTGGATCGTGGGACTGCAAGTGGCGATCCTGCTGCTGTTCGTCGGCGCAGGCGTGGCCGGCATCCACGCGGTGTCGCCGACGCTCGCGCGATGCTCGATGATGCCTGCGGCTGGCTCGATCATCGGCTGAAAAATCGCGAATGGGCGGCCGGCGACCAGTTCAGCCTCGCCGACTGCGGCGCCGCACCGTTCCTGTTCTACGCCGACTGGACACATCGGATCGATCCGACGTTCGCCCGCGTCATCGCCTGCCGCCAACGTCTGCAGGCTCGTCCCTCGTTCGCCCGCGCCGTCGAGGAGGCGCGGCCGTACCGTCCACTGTTCCCACCTGGAGCACCCGATCGCGATTGACCCGCCCTGAC
>JAJXYE010000265.1 GCA_021780735.1 Pseudomonadota bacterium
ACGCGCTGGGACGGGTCATCGTGATAGCACGCTCTGGATGCATCCTGCCTCCCTGCACTGGCCGCAACCGCCTGACGACGGGAAAAGACCAGCACGCAAGCTGCAGGACGGATGCAGGGCAATGTCTCACCAGTCGATCGCAGCGCCCGACCGCACAGGCGCGGCATGTGGAAGCGGCGCATTGAGCGGGCCATCAGGACAGTGGATGGGGCGCGACTACGACACGGCGATCATCGTCGGCGGTTTCCCTGGCTTCATGCAGGGCGCGGTGGCCACACTGACAACGATGCAGAAGCAAAAGGGCCGCACTCGCATGCGGCCCTTCGTTCCTTTCGCGCTTGAAAGCGTTACCAGATCTTCACCCGATCCTTCGGTGCCAGGTACAGCTTTTCGCCCGGTTTCACCTTGAACGCCGGGTACCACGCGTCGAGGTTGCGTACGGTGAGCGCGCGGAACTGCGGCGGTGCGTGCACGTCGGTGGCGAGGCGCTGGCGCAGGGCGGCGTCGCGCATCTTTGAGCGCCAGGCCTGGCCGAAGGCGAGGAAGAAGCGCTGGTCGCCGGTCAGGCCATCGATCACCGGTGCGGGCTTGCCGTCCAGCGACTTGTGATAGGCGAGGTAGGCGATGGTGAGGCCGGAGACGTCGGCGATGTCTTCGCCCAGGGTCTGCTCACCGCTGACGTGCAGGCCGGGCAGGGCCTGGTACTGGTCGAACTGTTTTGCCAGTTGTGCGGTGGCGGCCTTGAAGTGGGCCAGGTCGGCTGGCGTCCACCAGTTCTCCAGCTTGCCCTCGGCGTCGAACTCGGCACCGGTGTTGTCGAAACTGTGGCTGATCTCGTGGCCGATGATCGAACCGATCGCGCCGTAGTTCGCCGCCGGGTCGGCCTTCGGGTCGAAGAACGGTGGCTGCAGGATCGCGGCGGGGAAGTTCAGTGCATTCTGCAACGGCAGATTGAGCGCGTTGACGGTTTGCGGTGTCATCCACCACTCGTTCTTGTCGACTGGCTGGCCGAGCTTGGCAAGCTGGTGCTGGTATTCGAACTTCTCGGCGCGCAGGTGGTTGCCGAGTGCGTCGTCGGGACGGATGTCGAGCGAGGCATAGTTGCGCCAGGTTTCCGGGTAGCCCACGCCGACCTTCAGCGTGGTGAGCTTGGCCTTGGCCTTCTCGCGGGTGGCCGGGGTCATCCAGGCAAGACCATCGATGCGCTGGTTGAACGCGGCGATCAGGTTTTGCACCAGCTGCTCGACGGCGGCCTTGGACGAGGCGGGGAAATACTGCTTGACGTAGATCTGCCCGACCGCGTCACCGAGATCGCTGCTGGTGGCGGCCACCGCGCGCTTCCAGCGCGGCTGCTGCTGCGGCGTGCCCTGCAGGGTATGGCTGTAGAAATCGAAGTGCAGATCGGCCAGGGCCTTGGGCAGAAGGGTCGCGCCATGGTCGATGGTGTGGAACACCAGCAGATCCTTCCATGCCTGCAGCGGCTCGCTGGCGACCAGGGCGGACAGGCCGGTGATGCCGGCCGGCTGCCAGACATCGATCTGCCGCTGGCCGTCGAGCCCGGCGGCCTTGAAGTAGGTGGCCCAGTCCAGTCCGGGCGCCTTCTGGGCGAAGTCGGCCACCGGCCACAGGTTGTTGGCCTTGTGCACGTCCTGGCTGTCGAGCAGGCTCTCCTGCGCCTTTGCGATTTTCGTTTCCAGCGCGACGATGGTGTTCGCCTTGTCCCGGGCATCGGCGATGCCGGCCTGCTTGAGCAAGGCAGCGACATAATCGAGGTATTTGCCGCGGAACGCCGCCATATGCGGATCGCTGGACAGGTAGTAGTCGCGGCTGGGCATGGCCAGTCCGCCCTGCAGCAGGTAGGCGACATGCTGCGAGGGATCCTCCAGGCCCTGGGTCACGAACAGGCCGAACAGGTTTTCGGTGTGGAAGTGGGTGGCGTTGATCGGGTCGGTGTCGGCACGCAGGCGGCTGCCCAGCACGCGCGCCAGATCGGTGCGCGAAGCGATCGCATCGATCTGCGCCAGCTCGGGCTTGATCGGGGCCAGCCCGTGCTTTTCGATCGCCGCGGTGTCCATCCAGGCGGCGTAGTAGTTCGCGATGCGACCGGCATTGCTGTCGGCGGCGGGATGGCTGACGCCGGCGTGGCGGATCAGCTCGGCGGTGTCCTTCTCGGACTTTTCGAACACCTTGAGGAAGGTGCCGGTGCTTGAGCGGTCAGCGGGAATCGTGGCGGTCTTGAGCCAGTCGCCATTGGCGTAGCGGAAGAAGTCGTCGCCGGGCTTCACGCCGTGGTCGATGCCTTTGAGGTCGATGCCGATCGGGCGCGTGACGGCGGGCGAAGCTGCCCAGGCGGTCGAACCGCACAGGACGGCGGCGGTCAGGATCCAGCGGATGCGTTGCATGGGGATGTCCGGGGAAAAAGGTATCTCCCACGATAGCGCGGCGCCAGCGGCTTGTGCGCATGACTTATGGGCTAAGAGCCGGCGATGGCCGCATCCAGTACGGCCCGTACCTCAGCCTCGGCCACGCCGCCGACGATCTCGGCGCGCGCCATGCCGCGCCACAGGATCAGGCGCAGCTGGCCGGCGCTGTTTTTCTTGTCCAGCCGCATCAGCGCCAGCAGTTGCTGCGCGTCCATGCCGGGCGGAATCGCTGTCGGCAGACCCAGCGTCTGCAGCAATCGCCGCAGGCGTGCGGTGTCGGCCGCTGCGCTCATGCCCAGCCGCTCGGATAACTGCGCGGCCAGCAGCATGCCGATCGCCACACCTTCGCCATGCAGCAAGGTGCTGTAGTGGCCCGCGGTCTCCAGCGCGTGGCCGAAGGTGTGGCCGAGATTGAGCAGGGCACGCTCGCCCTGTTCGGTTTCGTCGCGGGCAACCACGCCGGCCTTGTATTGCACCTTGCGCGCGATCGCCTGCAGCACGGCGGCGGGGTCGCGCGCGGCGAGCGCGTCGGCATGCTGCTCCAGCCAGGCGAAGAAGGCCTCGTCGCCGATCGCCGCACCCTTGACCACTTCGGCCAGCCCGGCGCGGAATTCGCGTTCGGGCAGGCTGGCCAGCGTGTCGATGTCCGCGAACACTCCGCGCGGTTGATGGAACGCCCCGGCCAGGTTCTTGCCGACCGGCAGGTTCACGCCGGTCTTGCCGCCGACCGAGGAGTCGACCATCGCCAGCAGGGTGGTCGGCATCTGGATGAAGTCGATGCCGCGCATCCAGCATGCCGCGCTGAAACCGGCCAGGTCGCCGACCACACCGCCACCGAGCGCGATGACGCAGGCATCGCGGGTGGCGCCAACATGGCCCAGCGCCTCGAGCGCGCGACCGACGTTGGCGAAGCTCTTGTGCACCTCGCCGTCGTCGAGCAGGAACGAGGTCCAGTGCAGTCCCTCCAGACCTGCCTCGATCCGCGGCAGGTACAGCGGCGCTACGGTGGTGTTGCTGATCACCAGCGCATGCCGCCCGCGCAGCATGGCGCGCCAGCGCGCATGTTCGGTCAGCAGCCCGCTGCCGATCCATACCGGATAGCTGCGCTGGCCCAGCGAAACGGTGATGCTTTGTGCTGAAGGGGTGATCATGCCTGCTGCCGGGTAGAAGTGGAGGAGACACGCTGCCAGTGCCGGTCGATCAGGGCGATGCAGCGCTCGCTGGCGACAGCGACGCTGCCATGCTCGCCGGGGATGGCGAGGTCGGCGGTATCGCGGTAGAGGGGGTCGCGGATCGTCGCCATCGCCTGCAGCCGAGCCGGGCGGTCTGCTACCGCCAGCAACGGCCGGTGCTGGTCGCGTTCCAGCCGCTCGAGCTGTTGCTCGATGCTGGTCTGCAGCCACACCACGTAGCCGCGCTGGCCAAGATGCTGGCGGTTGGCTTCGGCGAGAATCGCGCCGGCACCGGTCGCCAGCACCACGCCGGTGTGCTGGCTCAGTTCGTCCAGCAACGCGCTCTCGCGCTGGCGGAAGCCGGCTTCGCCCTCGATCGCGAACACCGTGCTGACGTCAACGCCGCAATGACGCTCGACCTCCTGGTCGAGATCGACGAAAGGGAGTCCATAATGGCTGGCCAGCCGCCGGCCGATCGATGTCTTGCCGGCGCCGGTGGGGCCGATAATGAACAGATTGCGTGACGGGTTCATGGGCAAATGCTAACAGGCGCAATCGGGGAACAGCGTTGAGCGAGAAGGTGTTGCTGGCCGGCTGTGGTGATCTTGGCCTGCGCGCGGCGCGGCTGCTGCTGGCGCGTGGCGACGAGGTGTGGGCGCTGCGGCGTCAGCCGCCGGTGCAAGATGGCAATGGACTGCATTGGTTGCAAGGCGACCTGACCCGGCCGCAGACGCTGCAATACCTGCCGCGCCAGATCACCCAGGTGGTCTATCTGCCGACACCGGATCGGCGCGATCAGGCCGCCTATCAGGCCACCTTCGTCGACGGATTGCGGCACCTGCTGAGCGCCGTCGGCGACTGTCCGCGGCGCGTGCTGCTGGTTTCCTCCAGCGCCGTTCACGGCGAGCATGGCGGCGCCTGGATCAACGAGGACACACCGCCTGCGCCGCCGGGATTCAATGGTCGGGTGCTACTTGAGGCGGAACAATGGCTGGCGGCGCAACCGGTTCGATCGGCAGTGCTGCGGCTGGCCGGACTGTACGGGCCCGGTCGCCTGCAATTGCTCGATCGCCTTCGTGCAGGTACCGCGCGGGTGCCGCGTGCCACGCCGCACTGGGCCAACCGCATCCATGTCGACGACGCCGCCGCGGCGATCGTGCATCTGCTGGGCATCGTTGAT
>JAJXYE010000001.1 GCA_021780735.1 Pseudomonadota bacterium
GGCCTTCTCGGCGATCACTTCAAACGCCTTGATGTCGTGCACCGCGATATCGGCCAGCACCTTGCGGTCCACCGTGATGCCGGCCTTGGCCAGACCATTGATCAGGCGGCTGTAGGACAGGCCGAACATGCGCGCCGCCGCGTTGATGCGGACGATCCACAGTGCGCGGAACTGGCGCTTGCGCTGCTTGCGGCCGATATACGCGTACTGACCGGCCTTGATGACGGCCTGGTTGGCAACGCGGAACACCTTGCGACGGGCATTGTAGTAACCCTTCGCGCGGCCGATGATCTTCTTGTGACGACGACGGGCGGTAACGCCACGCTTTACACGAGCCATGGTTTATCTCCTCGTCTTCAGTACGGCAACATGCGCGCTACACCCGGGGCGTCGCACGCCTTCAGGTGGTTCTTGGCACGCAGGCCGCGCTTCAACTTGGTCGACTTCTTGGTCAGGATGTGTGACCGGAAAGCGTGACCGCACTTGATTTTGCCCGACGCGGTCTTGCGAAAACGCTTCGCTGCCGCCCGGTTGGTCTTGATCTTGGGCATGGAATTGCTCCGTGTGTGGAATCGTCCGCCTTGAGCATGGCACGACTCCGTTTCTGACTGATCTGGCGGTGATCCAGCGGATCACTCTTTCCGTCCTGCCACGATCGGTGCACGACCCTTCCGGCGGGTCGAACCGGCGATTATACGGAGTTCTCTACCCCGATACCAGTAGGAGCGCACCCTGTGCGCGATGCTCTTCCGGATCCGGATCAAGAGCATCGCGCACAGGGTGCGCTCCTGCCAAGCGTGCAACCCGGCGACGGGTTGGCTATTTCTTCCTGGGCCCGATCATCATGACCATCTGACGACCTTCCAGGCGAGGATAGGACTCGATCTGGCCATTGTCACCGACGTCTTCCTGGATCTTCCTGGCCAGGTTCTGACCCAGATCCTGGTGCGACATCTCGCGGCCGCGAAAGCGGATCGTCACCTTGACCTTGTCGCCTTCCTCCAGGAATCGCAGCATGTTGCGCAGCTTGATCTGGTAGTCGCCCACGTCCGTCACCGGCCGGAACTTCACTTCCTTGATCTCGACCTGCTTCTGCTTCTTCTTGGCCGCCTGGGCCTTCTTCTGGGCTTCGAACTTGAACTTGCCGTAATCCATGATGCGGCAGACCGGCGGATCGCCGTTCGGCTGGATCTCGACCAGATCCATGCCGGCTTCCTGCGCCAGTGCCAGCGCCTCGTCACGGGTCAGAATGCCAAGTTGCTCGGCATCCGCACCAATCACACGCACCCGCGGCACACGGATTTCCAGGTTGCGACGATTGCCCTTGTTGTCAGTGGTTGCGATACCACGATCCTCCAGAAGAAGTGATGAAACAGACCGCCAGGCACTCAGCGCCGGGTCTCGGTCTCCAGTCGCTCGATGAAGTCGGCCAGCGGCATGCTGCCCAGATCCTCGCCGGAACGGGTACGCACAGAAACCGACCCTGTCTCTCTCTCGCGGTCACCGACCACGAGAAGATACGGCACTTTCTGCATCGTATGTTCGCGGATTTTATAGCCGACTTTCTCGTTGCGCAAATCCGATTGTACCCGGAAACCTTTGTCGACAAGGGTTTGCGTCACCTGACGGACGTAATCGGCCTGCGCATCGGTGATATTGAACGCCACCGCCTGCACTGGCGCCAGCCAGGCCGGCAACAGGCCGGCATGGTGCTCGATCAGGATGCCGATGAATCGCTCCATCGAGCCGACAATGGCCCGATGCAGCATGACCGGGTGCTTTTTCTGCGAATGTTCGTCGACGTATTCCGCATCCAGCCGCTCGGGCATCATGAAATCGACCTGCATGGTGCCGACCTGCCAGGCGCGGCCGATCGAGTCTTTCAGGTGGTACTCGATCTTGGGTGCGTAGAACGCGCCCTCGCCCGGCAACTCCTCCCATTCCACGCCGGCGGCGCGCAGCGCGCGGCGCAGCATCTCCTCGGTGCGATCCCAGAATTCGTCCGAGCCGATGCGCTTTTCCGGGCGCAGCGCCAGCTTGATCGCCAGGTCGGTGAAACCGAAGTCGGCATAGACTTTCATCGCCTGCCGGTGGAACGCGGTGACCTCCGACTCGACCTGCTCCGGCGTGCAGAAAATATGTCCATCGTCCTGGGTGAAGGCACGCACCCGCATGATGCCGTGCAGCGCACCGGACGGCTCGTTGCGATGGCAGCCACCAAATTCACCATAACGGATCGGCAGTTCACGGTAGCTGTGCAGGCCGGTGTTGAACACCTGCACATGGCCCGGACAGTTCATCGGCTTCAGCGCGAAAGTGTGCTTCTCCGACTCGGTGAAGAACATGTTTTCGGCGTAGTTGTCCCAGTGACCCGAGCGCTTCCACAACGAGACGTCGAGTACCATCGGGCAACGAATTTCCTGATAACCGCTGCTCTTGTACACCCCGCGCATGTACTGCTCGACCTGCTGCCAGATCGCCCAGCCGTTCGGGTGCCAGAACACCATGCCGGGGCTTTCCTCCTGCTGGTGGAACAGGTCGAGCTGCCTGCCGATCTTGCGGTGATCGCGCTTTTCTGCCTCCTCCAGCTGAAAGAGGTAGGCCTTCAGATCCTTGTCGTTGAGCCAGGCCGTGCCGTAGATGCGGGTCAGCATCGCGTTGTTCGAGTCGCCGCGCCAGTACGCGCCGGCCACCTTCATCAGCTTGAACGCCCGCAGCTTTCCGGTGTTTGGCACATGCGGTCCGCGACACAGGTCGGTGAACTCGCCCTGCGAGTAGAGCGAAAGCTGTTCGCCGGCCGGGATCGACTCGATGATCTCGGCCTTGTATTCCTCACCCAGACCGCGAAAGAACGCCACCGCTTCGTCGCGCGACCTCACGCTGCGCGTCACCGGCAGTTGCTCGGCGACGATCTTCACCATCTCCGCCTCGATCTTCGGCAGATCCTCCGGCGTAAGCGGACGCTCATAGGCAAAGTCGTAATAGAAGCCGTTGTCGATCACCGGACCGATCGTCACCTGCGCGCCGGGATACAGCCGCTGTACCGCCTGCCCCATCAGGTGGGCGGTGGAATGGCGCAGGATCTCCAGCGCTTCGGGGCTCTTCTCGGTAATGATCTGCAGGCTGGCATCGTGATCGATCGCGAAGCTGGCATCCACCAGCTGACCGTCGACCTTGCCGGCCAGGGTTGCCTTGGCCAGACCGGCGCCGATCGAGGCGGCCACGTCCTGCACGGTAACGGGGTGTTCGAACGGTCGCTTGCTGCCGTCGGGTAAGGTGATCTCAATCATGGGAACCAATCTCTGAAAAGCAAAAAAGGGCAGCCGCCCTTTTCGATGGAATGCCAGGCGTCGGGTGGGTCAGGTCGGGAAGCGGGTAGTTGCCATGTCGCACACTCGGCCGGCGCTTGCGCCGGCCACCTCGGGTCTGGTTGAAAATCCGGAGCGCCAGTCTAGCCCAAATTCCTTGCCGAGCCGTATCCGCAACCCGGCATTGCAGCCAGCTCACCGTCAAGTGACGCACCGCGACCCGGACTGGCTCAGAACGGCCTGGCCAGAACCAGGTAGATCACCCCGAGCAGCAGCAGCACCGGCAATTCGTTGATCCAGCGCAGCGCCCGCCCCGTCGGCAGCGTGCCGCCGCTTGCGCTGCGCCTGAGCAGGCGTCCGCTCCAGATGAAGTAGGCAAGCAACACGGCGACCAGGGTCAGTTTCGCGTCGATCCAGTGCTGACCTGCTGTCACGTTCGGCAACACCGCGGGAAACACCCGCCAGCCCTGCCACAGGGTCAGGCCGAACAGGAAGGCCAGGCCGAACATGTTGTGGCCGAACCGGTACAGCCGTCGCCCCATCAGCTGCAGTCGCGCCTGCACGGCCGCCTCGCCCTGACTCTCGGCCAGATTCACCAGGATGCGCGGCAGGTAGAACACCGTGGCCATCCATGCGATCACGAACAGCAGATGCAGAGACTTGATCAACAGATAGGTCACAACGAGATCACCGGCAGGCGCTGCGACGTGCAGCAGTCAAGATGATAGCCCGCACACCGCACCGCACGCGACGCTGCGGCATTCAGTCCGCGGCGAGCCCGATCCGCTCCAGCAGCGCCTGCAGCAGGCGCTGCTGATGCGCGCTGTCGAGCGGTTCGTTGTGGCGATTGGTGAGCTGGAAGAAGTCCTCGACCCGCTCGCCGAAGGTGGCGATGCGCGCGTCGTGCACGCGCACTTCGGCACCCAGCATCACCTGCGCCACCGCCGCCAGCAGGCCTGGCCGATCGGTGCCGACCAGGGCCAGCTGGGTACGCCCGCCGGCCGCATGGAAACTGATCTTCGGCATCATCTGGAAGTGCTTCTGGTGGCGCGACATGCTGCGCTTGCTCGGCTGCACACCGGCCGACTGCGCCAGCGCACGCAACAGCCGCTGCTGCAACTCCTCGGCGCGTGCGGCACTGGCCGGTTGCTGGGTATCCGCCTCCAGCAGCAGGAAGGTGTCCAGCGCCATGCCGCTTGGCGAGTTGAGAATGCGCGACTCCATCACCGAGAAGCGCAGGCGGTCGAGTACCGCCGTGACCGTGGCAAACAAGCCATCGCGATCCGGCGCGTAGACGAACAGCTCGGTACTGCCGCGCACCGACAGCGGATGCACCGCCACCAGCGGCAACGCACCGTGCGCCTTCAGGATCGCGCCGGTCTGCCAGGCGATCTGCTCGGGCCGGTGGCGCAGGAAGCTGAGCTGCGGAAAATCGGCCCACACGCGAACCACGTCAGAT
>JAJXYE010000385.1 GCA_021780735.1 Pseudomonadota bacterium
CGACCAGAGCCGTCTCGGCTTCACCCTGGACAATATTCCGCTGGGCAGCATGTCCTATGCGGTGACCAACGGCCTGCAGGTGACCCGCGCGATCAGCTCGGACAACCTTGCCTCGGTGCAACTGGCGCAGGGCGCTGGCGCACTGGGCACGCCATCGAGCTCCAACCTGGGCGGTACCGTGCAGTTCTATTCGGCCGATCCGGAGCAGAAGGCGGGCGTGCGCTTCAACCAGGCGATCGGCTCGGACAATACCCATCGCACCTACCTGCGGCTGGACACCGGCGACTACCACGGCTTCTCGATGTACCTGTCGTACGATCACGCCAACACCGACAAGTGGAAAGGCCACGGCTCGCAGCGTTCCAACCAGCTCAACCTGAAGGCGGTCTACCAGTGGGGTGAGGGCAACCGCATCAGCCTGTTTGCCGACAGCTCCAGGCGGAAAGAGTACGACTACCAGGATCTGTCGCTGACCAGCCAGCGCGTGCTGGGCTGGAACTATGACTACTGGCAGCCGAACTGGAACGAGGCGTTGCAGGCGGCGACGGCCTACCAGACCAGCGGACAGTACAACGGCGTGGCCAATGGCTACCCGACCTCGCTCAGCGGCCTGCCCGCCAACTACGACTGGCTGGATGCGAACTATTACGCCGGTGGCGGCATCCGCCACGACAAGCTGGCCGGCCTCAGTGGCACATTCACCCTCAGTGACAACCTGACCTGGAACATCGGCAGCTACTTCCACAGCAACCGCGGCGAAGGTCAGTGGGTCACGCCGTACACGCCGTCGCCCGCCTCCGGTCTGCCGGTGGCCCTGCGCACCACCGACTACGGATTGCACCGTGCCGGCCTGACCAGCTCGCTGCAGTACACGCTGGGCAACAACGATATCGAAGTGGGCGTGTGGACCGAGAAGTCGAAGAACAACATCGAACGCAACTATTTCAATCTCTACGGTGCGTACTCTGCCCTGTGGAACATCTACGACGGCCAGACGCCGTTTTACCGCGCCTTCGTGCAGGACTATACCTACGACACGCGGATGGCCTACGCCGAGGACACCCTGCATTTGATGGGTGACCGTCTGACGGTCAACTTCGGCACCAAGATGCTGCGTTCCAAGACCACCTCCGATTCGATGGTGCCCACTGCCGCCTACGCACAGGGCAGCATCACCGCCAGCAAGGGCTTCCTGCCGCAGGTCGGCGTGGACTACCAGATAGACGGCCAGCAGGACGTCTATGCCTCTTACAGCAAGAACATCGATGCCTACGGCGCGCTTCCGTTCTCGACCTCGCAGGCGGCGTTCGACGCCAGCAAGAGCACGCTCAAGCCGGAAGGTTCGCAGACGCTGGAGGCGGGTTACCGCGTGCACGGCGCAACCTATGAAGCGGCGGCGGACCTGTACTACACGCGTTTCAGCAACCGCCTGCTGCAGACCACACCCTGCTCGGCGGTGCAGACCTGCGCCAGCCAGCTGAACAACGTGGGCAGCGTGGACAGCAAGGGTGCCGACCTGTCGCTGATCTGGCGGCCGATCGAAAACGTGCGCTGGCTGAACACGCTGTCCTGGGACGCCTCCAAGTACCAGAACGACTACCTCAATGGTGGCGTGGTGGCCACCAGGGGCAAATACGTGGTGGGCATTCCGAGCTGGATGTACACCTCGGGCCTGAGCTACCGCCTCGGCGGCTGGAACTTCACCGTGGACGGCAAGTTCATCGGCAAGCGCTACGTCACCTACACCAACGATTCCTCGGTGCCGGCGTCCTGGCTGTTCAATGCCGGTGCGAGCTATGACCTCGGCGCGATGGCGGGCTTCAGCGACATCCGCCTGGCGCTGAACGTCACCAACCTCGCCGACAAGCGCTACTTCGCCACCACCGGTACCAACGGCTACGTTGCCTCCGATCCCAACGGCTACAACCAGACCCTGCAGGCCGGCGCGCCACGACAGGTGTTCTTCAACATCAACGCGCGTCTCTGACCCTCGACCCGACGTCCGCCGCGACTCTGCGCGCGGCGGACTGGCTTGCGGCCCGAATGACTCCGTCGCGGATGGCAGCGGCACCGGAACTCCGTTGTCACATCCGTGCGCGAACATGATTTCGCCTTCTGTCTTTCCGCCGGCGGCGCTGCGCCGCGCGGTGGACTTCCATCTACCTGTTGAGATCGCCGATGAAGCGCAAGCTGCTGCCGCTGTCCCTGATGTTGTTGCTCGCCGCATGCCACCACGGAACCCCGTCGGCCCACGTCGCCGTCAGCGGCGTGGTCGGCGGCGCCGTGCCGATGGTCGGCGTGCCGGTCACCGCCACCGACCGTGCGGGACGGCACACGGTGTCCGGCGCGACCGACGCGCAGGGCCGCTTCTCGCTCGTCCTGGATGGCCGCGGCCCCTTCGTGCTGACCGCGCCGTGCGCTGACAGCGATGGCTCCCCCGTCACGCTGTCGGCCGCGTTCGTGCCGGCAGCGGGTCAGGCGCAGGCCATCGTCAACATCAACCCGATCACCGCGCTGTCGACCCAGCGTGCGCTGGGTGAAGCAGCGCAAGGCGCACCGGACGCGGCGCAGATGGCGAACCTCACCAGCGCGCGCATTGCCGGCGCCGAAAGGGACGTGGCCGGCGTGCTCGCTCCGCTCTACGCCGCTTTCCGCGTACCGGCAGCGCTGGCCGCTCATCCGGCGCGCGACGTCAGTGACCCGACCGGCGCACGCACGCCGCTGGGCGAACTGTTTTCCGTCGTCCACTTCAGCCTGCATGACGGCGAAGTGAGTGTGGGCAGCGATGGCAACCGTGCCGTCGTCTCCATCCCCGCCAAGGGCGGCCTGTCGGCCGCCTTACCGGCCAGCGCCGCCGCATCGGCGCTGGCGCTGGCCAACGGTCCAACCACCACGCCGATCCGCCACGTGATCGTGGTCATCGGCGAAAACCAGACGTTCGACACCCTGTTTGGCGCCTACGTGCCACCCAAGGGGCAGACCGTGAGGAACCTGCTGTCCGAAGGGATCATCAATGCCGACGGCACGCCCGGCCCGAATTTCGCGCGGGCGGCGCAGAACAAGGGCGCGCCGCAAACCACCTACACGATCCAGCCCGAACGCGTGGGCCGCTACGCCACGCTGCCGCAGCCGGAACAGATCGGCGAACTTGACCCGGTCACCTTCCAGAATGCCGGTGGCGTGCCAGACAAGCGCTTCCCCGCCGACCTGCCCAACGGGCCGTTCCAGATCACCCGCTACACGCCCTACCGCTACGGGGGCGGAAGCAGCCTGGCCGCGACGGTGCGCACCGGCGACCCGGTGCACCGTTTCTTCCAGATGTGGCAGCAGACCGGCGGCGACAACCAGCGGCTTGACATGTTCACCTGGGTGGCCGACAGCACCGGACAGGGCGGCGACACCAAGGGCGTCAGCCCCGCCAACCCGGCGCAGGGCGGCGAGCTGATGGGCTTCATGAACATGTCCGCCGGCGACGCGCCACTGTTCCATGCACTGGCGCAGCAGTATGCGCTGAGCGACAACTACCACCAGTCCATCATGGGTGGCACCGGCGACAACTTCTTCGCCATCGCCACCGCCGACGTGCCGTTCTTCAACCAGGACGGACGGCCCGTAGCGCCACCGGCCAACCAGATCGAGAATCCCGACCCGATGCCGGGCACGGCGAACTTCTACGCCCGCGATGGTTACCAGGGTGGTTCATACGTCAATTGCTCCGATCCGAAGCAACCGGGTGTCGCCCCGATCCTGGCGTTCCTGGCCGTGCGCCACATCCCCAGCAAGTGCGCACCCGGCCACTACTATCTGGTGAACAACTACAGCCCCGGCTACGACATGGGCGGCCGGCCGCAACCGATCGGCCCGGACAATTACAACTATCCGCCGCAGACTGTGCCGACCATCGCCGAGTCGCTGGCGAAGAAGGGCGTGAGCTGGAAGTGGTACACCGGCGCGCGTGATGCGGCCGACGTCGCCGCCGAAGCGGCCGCGCTGCACGTGCCGGTCGCGAAGGCGCAGATGCTCCAGTACAACAATCTCGGCGATGCGCTGGTGGCCTCTTCACAGGTGATGGGCGATCCGGCGCTGAAGTCCGGCCTCGCCGGGCTTGCCACGCTCGACGACGACATCGCCCACCACACGTTGCCGGCGGTGTCATTCGTGGTGCCGAAGAATCTTGACAGCGGCCACCCCGGCTACTCGGCACCGGCCAGCTACGAGGCCTTCCTGCAGACGCTGCTGGCCAAGGTGAAGGCCGATCCGGCGCTGTGGGCGCACACTGCCATCCTGATCACGACCGACGAGGGTGGCGGCCATTTCGACAGCGGCTACATCCAGACCCTCGATTTCTTTGGGGACGGTCCGCGCATCGCGATGCTGGTCGTCTCGCCCTATGCGCGCAAGGGCGTTGTCGACCACGCCTACACCGATCACGCTTCGATCCTGAAGTTCATCGAGCGCAACTGGCGGCTGCAGCCGCTGTCGGCGCGCAGCAGGGACAATCTGCCCGATCCTGTCGCCGCCGCCGGCAAACCCTACCGGCCGGTCAACGGTCCGGCGGTGGGCGACCTGATGCCGATGTTCCAGTTCTGACCGGGCCGGCTCTGACGCCGGGCAAAGCGATGCATTGGCTGCGAACAACATCCCGGCAGCTTGCGCTGGCGACCACGCTGGCAGCGACCAGCGCGGCCGCGTGCATCGGCAGCGTCT
>JAJXYE010000366.1 GCA_021780735.1 Pseudomonadota bacterium
AAGCGTGTTCCCACACGTCAGCGGTGAACAGGGGCTTGTCGCTGCCGGTGATCGGGGTGGCTGCGTTGGAGGTGTTGACGATACCGAGCGAACCGTCAGGCCGCTGCACCAGCCAGGTCCAGCCCGAGCCGAAATTGCCGGCGGCCGACTTGCTGAACTCCTCCTTGAACTTGTCGAACGAGCCGAAAGCCTTGCTGATCGCATCGGCCAGCTTGCCGCTCGGTGCGCCACCGCCGTTCGGGCTCATCGAGTGCCAGTAAAACGTATGGTTCCAGACCTGTGCGGCATTGTTGAACATGCCGCCGGAGGACTTGCGGATGATGTCTTCCAGCGCGGCATCGGCGAATTCGGTGCCTTCGATCAGCTTGTTCAGGTTGGTCACATAGGCCTGGTGATGCTTGCCGTAGTGGTACTCCAGCGTCTCGGCGGAGATGTGCGGTTCCAGTGCGTTCTTTTCGTACGGAAGCGGCGGAAGTTCGATGGCCATGAGCGGCTCCTTGGGCGGTATGTGAGGGAGAGGTCGGCGCTGCAGGCGGCAGCCGACGGGTGACTGGTACAATACCGGTCTGCCTGCATTGTAAAGATGAATCACAGACCATGGACACCAACGAGCGAATCAAGACGATGCTGGCCGAACATCCCATCGTGCTCTTCATGAAAGGCACGCCGCAGTATCCGATGTGCGGTTTCTCCAGTCGCGCAGCCAAGGCCCTGAGCGAGGCCGGCGCGGTGTACTACCCGGTCAACGTGCTGGCCGATCCGCAAATACGCGCGGCGCTGCCGCATTTCGCCAATTGGCCGACCTTTCCGCAGTTGTTCATCCATGGTGAGCTGATCGGCGGCTGCGACATCATCGAGGATCTGCACTCTGCCGGTGAGCTGCGCCGGATGGCTACCGATGTCGCGGGAGCAGGAGCTTGACCATGCTGTCTGTTTCACGATTGCCGGCGGACTGGCTGGCCGCTGCCGATACGCTGGCTGATCGCGTGGTGCTGGTCACCGGCGCCTACGGCGGCCTCGGTAGCGCGGTGGCGCGTGCGGCGTCGCAGGCCGGCGCCACCGTGGTGATCAGCGGCAAGCGCAAGCGTCAGCTGGAAAAGCTTTACGACGCCATGCGCGAGGAGGGTCTGGCCGAGCCGGTGATCCACCCGCTGGACATGGAAGTGGCCACGCCGCGCGAATACGAGGCACTTGCCGATGGTCTGGAGCGCGACTTCGGTCGCCTCGATGGCATCGTGCACTGTGCAGCGAGCTTTGCCGGACTGACCCCGCTTTCGATGCACAAGCCGGACGACTGGCTGCGTGCCATGCATGTCAACGTCAATGCACCGTTCGCGCTGACCCAGGCCTGCATGCCGCTGCTCACGCGAGCCAGCGACAGTGCCGTGGTGTTCGTGCTGGACAACCCCGAGCTGGTGCAGCGCGCGCACTGGGGCGGCTATGGCGTATCGAAGGCCGCGCTGGAGCGCCTGGTGGCCATCCTGCATGAGGAAACCGACGAGAGCAGCCTGCGCGTGCATGCCATGCTGCCGGCGCCGATGCGCACCGCACTGCGTCGAATGGCGTATTTCGGCGAGGACATCATGCAGCGACCGACGCCGGATGCCAGCGCTGTGGCGGCGGTCTATCTGCTCAGTGGGCAGGCGCAGGCGGCGCGTGGCAGCGTGCTGGATCTTCGACAGGAGGAGTCGCGCCAGGCTGTCATTGGGCGCATCGTTCCGGATCAGGCTGCGACATGACGGCAGCACCGGGCAGGCCCGGGCCGGCGCCCATTGCCGAGCCGGATGGTACGTAACCGACGGGGGTCGAGATGGAAACGCAGATGACCACGTTGTCGGCGGGAATCATGTTGTTTCTGATCATGGATCCGCTGGGCAATATTCCGTTCTTCCTGAGCCTGCTCAAGGACGTGCCGCCGCGGCGTCGACGCCTGGTGATGGTGCGCGAGCTGTTGATTGCGCTGGGCGTGTTGCTGGCTTTCCTGTTCGGCGGCCAGCACATCCTGGAGCTGCTGCAGCTGAAGCCTGACTCGATCAGCATCGCCGGTGGCATTGTGCTGTTCCTGATTGGCATCCGCATGGTATTTCCACCGGCCGATGGCGGCGGCATCTTCGGCAAGCCCGGTCAGGGCGAGCCGTTCATCGTGCCCATGGCGATTCCGGGTGTGGCCGGTCCTTCGGCCATGGCGGCGCTGCTGCTGCTGACCAACACCCAGCCTGGCCGAACCGCAGACTGGGTCATTGCGTTATTGCTGGCGTGGCTGGCCACATCTTTGATCCTGCTCAGCGCCACCTACCTGTTCCGCTGGCTCGGCGAGAGCGTGCTGACTGCGCTGGAGCGGGTCATGGGCATGCTGCTGATCGCGCTCTCGGTGCAGATGTTCATGTCCGGCGTGGCCTCGTTTCTGCATTCGGTGCCCTGATCTGCGGGGCCTGGGCCTGTCATGGGCCGGGCACGCGTTTGATCGTCGAACTGTCACGATCGGTCGGCACGATGAGGGAAATCCGAGGATTTCCCCATGCTCAGCATCGATCAGTCTCTCGCCGAACGAATGCCCTGGCTGGCCCGCTACCCGGGCATCCGGCGACCCGTGGCAGACATGCTCGGTCTTCTGGCCGATGAGAGCGGCTTCAATCGGGTACTGCGCCGGGTCGGTGCCGCGGAGGGCTTCGACTTCGTCGACCGCGCGCTCGACGTGCTCGGTATCGGCTATCACGTCGACCCGCGCGAGCGCGAGCACATTCCGGTCGATGGTCCGCTGCTGGTTGTGGCCAATCATCCGCTCGGCATGCAGGATGCACTGGTTCTGCTGCAACTGATCGGCTCGGTGCGCCGCGACATACGCATACTCGGCAACGACTGGCTGGCGGCGATTCCGCCATTGCGCAAACTGCTGCTGCCGGTCGACGTGTTCGGTCAGGGTGCGTCATCGCGCCTGCGCGGGATGTATCGTGCACTCGACCAGGGCGAGGTGCTGATCGTGTTCCCGGCCGGCGAAGTCTCGCGGATGGGCCCGGGCGGTGTACGTGACGGGCGCTGGTCCGATGGCTTTGCGCGGTTGTCCCTGCGCAGCAAGGCGCCGGTGTTGCCGGTGCATATCGCGGCGCGCAATTCGACGATGTTCTACGGATTGTCGATGCTGGCCAGGCCATTGGGTACGGCAATGCTGCCGCGCGAGGCGGTGGCGCCGAGCAGCCGGCGCATCGGACTGAGCATCGGTGCGCTGGTCAGTGCCGAGGAGATCGACAGGCGCAGCGGTGGCTCGAGCGCGCAGGCTGCACGCTTGATGCGTCGCCACGTGTATCGAGTCGGTCGACATCGGGGCTTGATCTTTGGTGGGCAGGCGCCGCTGGCGTTGCCTGAACTGGCCGGGCAGGTGGCGGCGGAATTGAGTCGCTCAGAGAAGCTGCTCGATCTCAGTGACGGCAAGCAGGCGTGGCTGTTCAAGGGCGCGTCCGACAGCGCGGTGTTGCGTGAAATAGGCCGCTTGCGTGAACTGACCTTCCGCAAGGTGGGTGAGGGCACCGGTACCCGGCGCGATCTCGATGCTTGCGATCCGCATTACGAGCACCTGGTGCTGTGGGATCCGCACATGCTGCGCATCGTCGGTTCCTATCGTCTCGGCCACGGTGGACGGCTGATCGCCGAGCGCGGCATGGCCGGGCTGTACAGCTCGAGCCTGTTCAACTATTCACCGGCGCTGGAGGCACGTCTGGCTCAGGGGCTGGAGCTGGGACGCAGCTTCATTGCCCCGGCTTACTGGCGTTCGCGCGCGCTCGATCAGCTGTGGCAGGGCATTGGTCTGTATCTTCAGCGTCACCCTGAATTGAGGTATCTGTTTGGTCCGGTAAGCATGTCGGTGACACTCCCGCGGGAAGCGCGCGAATGGATCGCCGCCGCGCACCAGCACTATTTCGGCGCGCCTGGCCTGGCGGCTGCGCGGAAACCGTTCGTGATTTCCAGGGAAATCGTCGATGGCGTGCGACGGGAATTCGATGGTCTCGATGCACCGGCGGGGTTGGGCAAACTCAGGCACCACCTGGATGCGCTGGGTGTCACCCTGCCGGTACTGTATCGACAGTATGTCGACCTGGTGTCATCGGATGGCGTGCAATTTCTCGATTTCGGCGAGGATCCGGATTTTTCCGGCTGCGTCGACGGACTGGTGCTGCTCGACCTGGCCGCCCTGAAACCGGCAAAGCGTGCGCGCTACCTGGGGAAAGCCGCTTGAACCATCCGCTGCACGCGGTGCGGGCGTCTGGCAACATCCGACGCGCGGGCACTGCCAGCCATGACGACCGTGGTTGCACAGCGTGTCCCTCGCAGGGCTTTCCTGCCGCCATGTGATCGCTCCTGGAAGGGCATGGCGCCACGGGCAGGGCATTCCCCAGCACGCTGAGGAACGCCGCCTGGGTGCACGTGAGCCGCGACTACGGGTCGTTCCGGGCCAGCCCGGACGGGTTATGGCGTGGCCCTGACCGCTGCCGACATATCAAGGCCTTCCTCGCTTGCGATCGACAGCGCCTGCTCCTTGTCGGAAGGCGGATTTGCAACGTTCAATTGCGGAACATGTTACGGAAATGTAATATTTTGCAGACAAGATAGTACGGATGATGTGATCTGGTGGTCATCTGACGTTGCCGTGGCGACGTCCGTCCGCTTCCAGGGGAAAGCTGCGGCTTCGTGCACGCCCGCCGGGATCCGGTGGGCTCGTCCAGCTTCCTTCATCGCCTTCAATTTTCGATATGAACCCAGGAGTCGACGACCGATGAAAAGCTGCTACCGCGCCAAGATCCTGCCATTGGCCATCACCGCACTGCTGGCCGCATCGCCAGTGCTGGCGCAGGACACCTCTTCGGCGATCTCCGGTCGCGTTCTGGACAGCAAGGGCCAGCCGGTCGCTGGCGCTACCGTGAAAATCGTGCATGAGCCGTCCGGCACCACCAAGACCACGACGACCGACCGCGATGGCCGCTATTCGGCGCAGGGTCTGCGCGTCGGTGGCCCGTTCGACGTGACGGCGTCCAAGGACGGCATGGTCAAAGCCGAGCAGGACAAGGTCTATCTGCAACTGGGGCAGGCCTCCGCCGTCAATTTGCAGATGGGTGCGGGCGAGCGCGAGGCGAAGACGCTTGGTGCGGTCACTGTCACTGCGTCGGCACTGAGCCAGGTATTCACGTCGGATAACAAGGGTCTGTCGACCACGGTATCGCAGGCGCAACTGGACTCGACGCCGCAGGGCAATCGTTCGATCGACGATATCGCCCGCCTCGACCCGCGCATCAATGTGACCGACCAGGGCGACGGTTCGATCTCGGCGATGGGCTTGCCGAACCGCTTCAACAGCATCCAGGTTGACGGTGTCTCCGTCGGCGACCCGTTCGGCCTGAATGCCAACGGCCTGCCGAACCAGAGCAACTCGATCTCCTCGGACACCATCGCCGAGTACAACATTTCCACGGCCAACTTCGATGTCAGCTCCGACACCGTCGGTGCCGACGTGAATGCGGTGACCAAGTCGGGCACCAACGATTTTCACGGTTCGGTCTATTACACCTACCAGAATGCCAAGGACATGGTCGGCGACGCCGGCTGGCTGGACAAGAGCAATCCGGGCTACAAGTACAACGGTTACAAGAAGAACACCGTCAAGGGTGTGACCATCGGCGGTCCGATCATCAAGGACAAGCTGTTCTTCTTTGCCGCGGCAGAAAAGCAGGAAGTGACTGGCATCGGCGCCGACTCGGCCAATGGCCTGGATTCCAGCCTGACCGGCGGGTCGACCTCGAACAAGCTGTCACCATCCGACGTGCAGAGCATCATCGATATTGCCAAGAACCTCGGCCTGAAGCCGGGCACGTTTGGTGGCTCCAGCGCCGTGGCCCTGCAGGACAAGCGTTACCTGGCCAAGATCGACTGGAACATCAGCGAAAACCACCGCGCCAGCCTCAGCTTCAACCGTACCAAGGAGGCGCTGCCGCAGATTCTGGGCAATGGCTACAACACGCTGGGTCTGAGCAGCTACACCTACACCAAGCAGATCACCACGGACAACACCTCGTTGCAGTTCTTCGACGACTGGTCGGACAACTTCACCACCGAGGCCAAGTTCGGCTACCAGCACTTCGTGCAGAACACCCAGGTTCCGGACCAGCAGCCGCAGGTGCAGGTCTATGTCGACGGCCGGGGCTCGCCTTCGGTCTACCTCGGCGAGGAGCAGTACCGGCACTACAACAAGGTCGATACCAAGCGGCTGACCGCCTACCTGGCCGCCACCTATTACGCCGGCGACCATACCATCAAGGGTGGCCTCCACTACGAGCGCAACAACATCTACAACCTGTTCGGCCGTACCGAGTTCGGTGCGTACACCTTCTACAGCATCGCCGACTTCCAGGCGGGCAACTATTACAGCTACAACCTGTACCAGCCGGCGCCGGGTTACACCATCAACGACGTCGCAGCAAGCTGGGTCTACAGCCAGTACAGCCCGTTCCTCCAGGACACCTGGCAGGTCAACAACAATCTGTCGCTGCAGTACGGCTTGCGCGTCGACATCCCGCAGGCGAACAAGAAGCCGATCAGCAACCCGGCCTTTGCGCAGACGTTCGGCTATCCGAACAACAATACGCTGGGCTGGAAGAACAAGGTCGTCGAGCCTCGCTTCTCGTTCAACTACACCTTTGACGGCGAGCGCATGATGCAACTGCGCGGCGGCGTCGGCCTGTTCCAGACCTTCCCGCCCACGGTATGGCTGACCAACCCCTACCAGAACAACGGCATGACGGTTGCGACCTACTACGTGACCGATCCGACCCTGGCGCCCTTCAGCCCGGATGCGTTCAACCAGAACATTCCGGCCGGCGGTCCCAGCGCTTCGCAGATGGACGTCGACACGATCTCCTCCAACTTCAAGCTGCCGACCGTGTGGAAGGCGACCCTGGCACTTGATCGTGAGCTGCCGTGGTGGGGTCTGGTGGCATCGGCCGAGTACCAACATACCCAGGCCAAGAATGCGATCTTCTACAAGGCGCTGAATATCGGTGCGCCGACTGGCACGCTGCCCGATGGCCGCTACCAGTACTGGTCCAATCCGGCCACCGGATCCGGCAAGACCACCAGTGGTCAGAACCCGCAGTTCTATTCCTTGTCGACCGAGCTGAGCAACACCAACAAGGGCAAGACCGACAGCCTCACCCTGGCCCTGGCCAAGCCGTTCTCGAACGACTGGGCGGGTACCGCCTCGATCACCTTCAACCACGCCACCGAGGTCAATCCGGCGGGCAGCTCGCAGGCGGCCTCGGGTTACAAGTACTGGGCGCGCATCAACCCCAACCAGGAAATCGCCAGCACGGCCGACCGCAACATCGCCAAGAGCGTGAAGCTGTCGCTGACCTGGAAGCACGCCTTCTTTGGCGACTACAACAGCACCGTGTCGGCGTTCTATGTCGGTCGCAGCGGACTGCCGTATACGTGGATCTTCTCGGGTGATGCCAATGGCGACAACATCAGCTACGAGGATCCGGCCTATATTCCGACCGTTAACGACCCCAAGGTCAGCTATGGCAACGCCTCGGCCCAGTTGGTTCAGCAGTTCCAGGATTACATCAACAGCGACTCGTACCTGTCCTCGCACCGTGGCCAGATCGCGCAGATCAACAACGCCCATTCACCCTGGGTGAACCAGCTGGACATGGCCTTCCAGCAGGAGATCCCGGGCATTTTCAAAGGCAACAAGGGCATCATCCGTCTGGACGTCTACAACGTCCTGAACCTGCTGAACAAGAATTGGGGTCAGGATCACTATGTGGGTGGGTACGACACGCGCACCCTGGTCGGTTACGGCGGCATCAACGCGCAGGGTCAGTACATCTACAAACTCCCCACGGACAAGAACGGCAACTACCAGGCACAGCAGTTGACGGTGTACGACGCCGGTCCCAATCCGACGCGCGTGGTATCCCGCTGGTCGACGATGCTTACCCTGAAGTACACCTTTTAAACCGTACTGCTTGATCCGCTGCACCATGGCCGGCGCTCGCAAGGGCGCCGGCTTTTCGTTGCTTGACCTGCTCATGCTGGCGCGGGAAGCTAAGCGGTCAGCCACGGCTCTGCATGAGGCAGCGATGCCGTCAGCGACTGGAGATTCACCGCAATGAATGACAATCAGGCAGGTGGCGCTGGCAAATCGGCTACCGCCAGCGCACGTATTTCGCCGGTAGGCGGGCTGGACATTCTCTCCCGCGACGAGGTGGCGAAACTGCGTGGTGCCAGCGACTCGGGCCTGCATGCGCTGTTGCGCCGCTGCGCCCTGGCCGTACTGACCACCGGAACCGTTGGCGACGACCCACGCGCAACCCTGGAGCAATACCCCGATTTCGACATCCAGGTGCTGCAACAGGATCGCGGTATCAAGATCGAGTTGACGAATGCGCCGGCGCAGGCCTTCGTCGACGGGCAAATCATTCGAGGCATCAACGAGCTGCTGGTCGCCGTGGTGCGTGACATCGTCTACGTATCGACCCAGCTCGAACAGGGACGCTCCGGACTGGACGGATCTGCCGGGCTGACCGAGAGCGTCTTCGAGATCCTGCGCAACGCGCGCATCCTCAAACCGAACATCGATCCCAGCCTGGTGGTGTGCTGGGGTGGCCATTCGATCTCGCGCGAGGAATACGACTACACCAAGGCCGTGGGCTACCAGCTGGGCCTGCGCGGATTGGATATCTGCACCGGCTGCGGCCCGGGTGCCATGAAGGGGCCGATGAAGGGTGCCACGATCGGCCACTCCAAGCAGCGTCGCCGACACAACCGCTACGTCGGCATCACCGAGCCGGGCATCATTGCCGCCGAGTCGCCGAATCCGATCGTCAACCATCTGGTGATCATGCCGGACATCGAGAAGCGGCTGGAGGCCTTTGTACGCATGGGTCACGGCATCATCGTGTTCCCCGGTGGTGTCGGCACGGCGGAGGAGATTCTCTATCTGCTCGGCATCCTGCTGCATCCGGACAACGCCGGCATTCCCTTTCCGCTGGTCTTCACCGGGCCGCGCGAGGCGGCCGACTACTTCGAACAGATCGATCGCTTTCTGCGCCTGAGCCTGGGCGACGCGGTGGCGAAGCACTACCAGATCATCGTGGACGACCCGGCACGAGTGGCGAAGTCCATGGTCAAGGGGCTCGACAAGGTGCGCCAGAATCGGCTGGATACCAAGGATGCGTTCTTCTTCAACTGGGCGTTGCGGGTGCCGCTCGAATTCCAGTTGCCGTTCCGCCCCACCCACGAGGCAATGCGCGCGCTGCAGATTCGCCACGGCCGTCCGTTGCACGAGCTGGCAGCCGACCTTCGGCGCGCGTTCTCGGGCATCGTTGCAGGCAACGTGAAGGAGGAGGGTGTGCAGGCCATCGAACGCGAAGGACCATTCGCCATCGATGGCGACGCCGACATCATGCGCGCCCTGGACAAGCTGCTGCACGCCTTTGTCGGACAGCACCGCATGAAGTTGCCGGGCGGTACGCCATACGTGCCGTGCTATCGCGTGGTGACCGGCTGAAATGCGCGGAAAATCGCTTGCGACGTCTTGACAGCTCGTGGCGGCGCCGACAAACTACGCAGCTCCCGCCCGAATAGCTCAGCTGGTTAGAGCACTTGACTGTTAATCAGGGGGTCGTTGGTTCGAGTCCAACTTCGGGCGCCAAGCTAAACAACAACGGGTCAGCAGTTTCTGCTGGCCCGTTGCTTTTTGCCCTTGAAAAAAGCCGGGGCGCCGAAGCGCCCCTGGTGATGCGGCGGGACAATCCGGTTTCGTTCAACGCACCTTGAACAACACCGGCGCCCAGCTGCCGCTGGTATAGGACTCGCTGCGCCGGCGGTGCATGCGTTCGATCGTTTCGATACGGCACGCTTCGGCCCACTCGACCCGATTGAGCATCAACCCGGCCTTGCTCTCGCCGCGCCGGGTGGCTTCGTTGTCCCGCCAACGGTGGAAATCGTTGTATGCGTCGATCTCATGGCGCAACTCGCGCGCGCACAGCTCGATCATGATGGCGTCATCAAGGAAGCCCAGCACTGGAATATTGTCCGGCACGATGTCGTCCGGGCTGGAGAAGTAGGCGAGCGCTGCCAGCACGTTGTCCCGATCCGCCTCCGGCAGGCCGAAACCGGCGTCCTCGACCATCGCGATCATCGTGTCGAGCTGCTTCAGGCGGGTGGCAATGAAATCGGGGAGGTTCTTGCCGTGGGTATCTTCCAGCAACTTGCGCGCCGCTCCAACGATGGTGACGGCGTCCAGCTTGTCGGCCTTCTTCTGCGCCTCCTGCATGCTGTCGACGAACAGCTTCAGGTCGGAATCGCTCAAGGTAATGCTGATGTCCAAACTCATGGCAGGCAACTCACTTGGTGTCCTTGGGAACAAGCAGCCTATGCTCTGGCAGCATGGTCGTCAATTGCCGCCGGGTACCCTTTCCATCAGGCCGCCGGCGCCCTCGCGGCCGCCGTTTCAACGGCTGTATCTCGACGGACAGCGGCGGCACCCGATTCCTGATCGGTCTGGCCAAGTTGTCTTTCGCGGCACGCGGGACTTGGTCGAATGGCGGTTGTCGAGACCTGCAGCGATCCAGCTGCGGCAAAGGCTGGCGATCGCTCAGGGTTCGGCGGAATCGCTCGATTGCGCCAGCTCTTTCAGCAGTTGGAAGATTTCGCGGTAGGCCTTGGCTGGCTTGTTCGGGGTGTCCTTCTCCACCCGGGCCTGGCGAACCAGCGAGCGCAGGTGCTGGCGATCGACCTGCGGGTGTTCGGCGATCAGCTCCGACAGTGCGCCCTCGTCCTCGGCGATGAGGCGGTCTCGCATCGATTCCAGGCGATGCATCGCCGCGGTCTCCTGGCGCTGTTTCTCGCGATTCTCGCCGAGCTCGGCGCGCACCGCAGAGAACTCCTCCTCACCGTAGCGGCGCATGACCTTGGCCAGGAAGGCGAGCTGGCGCTTTCGCGCGCCGTGAGCCGTCATGCGGCGGGTGATGTCGATCTCGCGGCGCACGTCGTCCGGCAACGGCAGCTTGGCCAGTCGGCTCGGCTGCAGTTCGACCAACTGGCCGGCCAGGGTCAACACGGCGAGGGCGTCGCGTCGCTGCTGGGTGCGGCTGGGACCGTAGTCCTCTTCATCGAGTTCGGTCTGGTTGCGGCTGCGGCTCGGGTTCACGGGTTCATTCCGGACAGGGGAATCAGGGTTGAGGATGATTGCGCGCCGCCTCGCCTTCGGGCCGTTCCAGCGCGAAGCGGGCGATCGGTTCGCCATCCAGTTCGATCGTCTCGCAGAACATCGAGGCAGGACGCACCCACAGGCCGTGTTCACCGTAGAGCGCCTGATACACCACCAGCGATTCCATGGTTTCGCTGTGGTGGGCGGTGCCCAGAACACGGTAGCGCTGACCCTTGTAGTGACGATAAATGCCGACGGCAGGTTGCACGGTGTTCTCCATGGCGGATTTCCTCCGGGCTCCTTTGATTTCGATGTAGCGGCCCCATGTGAAAATGCTGGGGCGGTCGCTGACCGTCTATTCTACCCGGCCCATGCCCAGGAAAGCCCGACGTGAGTGAAGTTGCCATCAGCCAGGACCACAGCGAGTCCGAACTCGACCGACTCGCCAAACTGGCCGAAGACGTCATCCGCCGTGCCCGTGCCGCCGGTGCCAGCCAGGCCGAGGTGGCCGCCAGCATTGACAGCGGGCTCAGCGTGAACGTGCGCCTGGGCGAGGTGGAGACGGTCGAGCATACGCGCGACCGCGGCTTCGGCCTCACCGTTTATTTTGGCCAGCGCAAGGGCTCGGCCAGCACTGCCGACCTGCATCCGGACTCGATCCAGGCGACGCTGGACCAGGCCTGCGCGATTGCCCGCTACACCGAAGCCGACCCCGCTGCCGGCCTGGCCGATGCGGCGCTGATGGCCACGGCATTCCCGGATCTGGATCTGTGGCATCCGTGGGACATCGACACGGCGCGGGCGATCGAGCTGGGCATCGAAATCGAGCAGGCCGGTCGTGCGCATGCCGGCATCAGCAATTCCGATGGCGCCACCGTGCAGGCCGGACAGGGGCTGTCGGTGTATGCGAACTCGCACGGTTTCGTCGGACGCGAGCGCGGCACCCGGCATTCGCTGTCGCTGTCGCTGATCGCCGGCGACGAGGATGGCATGCAGCGCGACTACTGGTACGACAGCGTGCGCGCTGCCGGCGACTTCATCAGCGCCAAGGCGCTTGGCGACAAGGCTGCCGAACGCACCCTGGCGCGGATGGGCGCGCGCGGCCTGTCGACGCGGCAGTGCCCGGTGCTGTTTGCGCCGGAGCTGGCGCGCGGCCTGGTCGGTCATCTGCTCGGTGCGGTCAGTGGTGGTGCCCTTTATCGGCAAGCCAGTTTCCTGCTCGATCACCTCGGCAAGGCGGTGATGCCCGCGTGGATGAACATCAGCGAGCAGCCGCGTCTGCGGCGCGGCCAGGGCTCGGGCAACTTCGATGCCGAGGGCGTGGCCACCCGCGACAGTGCCTTGATCGAAGGCGGTGTGCTGGCGCGCTACGTGCTGGGCAGCTATTCGGCGCGCAAGCTCGGCCTGGTAACCACCGGCAATGCCGGTGGCATCCACAACCTGGTCGTGGATGCGGGCAGCGCCGATGGTGAGCGCTCCGATTTCGCCGGCATGCTCCAGCGCATGGGCACCGGTCTGCTGGTGACCGAGGTGATGGGTCAGGGCGTGTCGACCATCACCGGCGACTACTCGCGCGGCGCCGCCGGCTTCTGGGTCGAAAACGGCCAGATCGCCTACCCGGTGGAGGAAATCACCATCGCTGCCAATCTGCGCGACATGTTCGCCGGAATCGTTGCGGTCGGCACGGACGTCGATCCGCGCTCGCACATCCTTACTGGCTCGATCCTGCTGCAGCGGATGACGGTGGCGGGCGAATAGATCGCAGCAAGATGCGCCCCTGCCGCAAGTTTACTCGGCAAAGCGCTCAGGGCTTGCTAGCATCCGGGTGACCGGCACTGGGCCGGCGATCTGTCGACGTTGAGGAGATGCGCATGAGCGTTCCACCCGATTCCGTCAATCCGCCCCCACCGAGTGAACCCCTGATCGGTACCCCGTCAGCCGAAGAGCGTCAGTGGGCGATGTTCGCGCATCTGTCCGCGCTGCTGGGCGCCCTGCTCACCGGTGCCCTGGGCGGTGGTTGGGGCTGCTTCATCGGTCCGCTGGTCATCTGGCTGGTCAAGAAGGAGACGATGCCGTTCGTCAACGATCAGGGCAAGGAAGCGCTGAACTTCAACATCACGGTGGCGATCGCGGCCGTTGTGCTGGTGTTGATCAGCGTGATGACCCTGGGCATCGGCCTGATCATCGCGATTCCGCTGTGGATCATCATCGGCATCAGCTGGCTGGTGTTCACCATCATCGCGGCAATCAAGGCGAATGAAGGGGTGCACTACCGTTATCCGTTGACCCTGCGACTGATCAAGTAGCTCGGCTGCAGCAAAGCGCCGGCAAGTGCGGCTTGCCGGCGTCAACGTGAGGCGCCGGGATCAGTGTTCGCGCTGGGCGGAGTACAGCGCCAGTTCCCGCAGCCACTCGGCGCGTCCGTCCAGCGACGCGATGGATGCCAGCGCGGCATCAGTGAGTTCGGTCAGGCGTGCGCGCGAGGCGTCGAGACCGATCATCATCGGAAATGTGGGTTTGTCCGCTGCGGCATCCTTGCCGGCGGTCTTGCCGATCACCGCCGATTCGCCCTCGACATCGAGAACGTCGTCGCGCACCTGGAAGGCCAGGCCGACCGCGTCCGCATAACTGTTGAGCGATTGCAGCGTGCTGGCGTCGGCTCCGGCGATCATGGCGCCAAGTTGCACCGAGGCGCGGATGAGTGCGCCGGTCTTGCAGGCGTGCATGTGTTCCAGTTCGGTCAGGCTCAGCCGGCGGCCTACGGCGCCCAGATCCAGCGCCTGGCCGCCAGCCATGCCTTGGGCACCACAGGCACGACCGAGCGCCTGCAGCATCGCGATGCTCGTGGTCGGGGCGATCCGGCCCGCGGCATCGTCGGCGAGCAGCTCGAAGGCCAGCGCCTGCAAGGCATCGCCAGCGAGTATCGCCATTGCCTCGCCGAACACGATATGGCAGGTCGGCCGGCCGCGGCGCAGGGCATCGTCATCCATCGCCGGCAGGTCGTCATGCACCAGCGAATAGGCGTGGATCAATTCGACTGCGCAGGCCGGCGCGTCCAGTTGTGGGCCTTCCTGCCCCAGAGCGTGCGCGGCGGCATATACCAGCAGCGGGCGTAGACGCTTGCCGCCACCGAGCACGGCGTAGCGCATGGCGCGATGCAGTTCGGTCGGTGATTGGTCGGCCGGGGGCAGATGGCGATCGAGGGCCAGTTCGGCGCGGACGATCAGTGACTGCAATGCGGGGCCAAGCTCAGAGTTCGGGTTCAAACGGTTCAGCGCTGTCGGGGGCTTCGGGATCGAGCAGCAGGCGCACGCGCAGTTCGGCTTGCTGCAGCGACTGCTGGCAGTGACGAAACAGGCCGATGCCGCGTTCGAACGAGGCCAGTGATTCGTCCAGACTCAGCTCGCCACCTTCCATTTTCGCGACCAGTTCCTCCAGCTCATCGAGGGAGTGTTCGAAGTCGGCGGCGGGCGGGGTCTTGTCGGGGGTGGTAACGGTCTTGGCCATGGCCCGCCACGCTAGCGCAGCGACGGTCGGGAATCAATCGGCGCGCGCCCGAATCAGCGTGCCGGCTGCCATTCCGGAAGGCTGCCGGCCTGGCGGAAAATGCCTGTCCCGCGGGCGTTGCACCAGCGATCCGCCACCGCCACCAGTTCGTCACCCGCATACAGTAGCGGACAGGTTGCGCGTTGCCACGGCGGCAGGCCGCCTTGCTGGAACAGGTCGCGCAACTCGCGCGTGTGTGCATCGCCATCGGGCTTGATCCTTTCGCCACCCTGACGCAGGCGTACCCGGAGGTTTTCGGCGAGCCGCGCGGCCGGATCGCGCAGCGTCAGCAGGCCCCCGTCGGGCAGGGGCAGGGGCTCGCCGCGCCAGGATGCCTGCCAGTCCGTCGCCAGCGGGCGTGCCGGTGGCAGGGCCCACAGTCGATCCTTCCAGATATGCAGTTCCGCGCCGGGCCAGCGGATGCACGGCAGCTGGCCGGCGCGCGCGCCACACTGGCGCACAATCTGCTGCCGCTGCGCCGTGGTGGGCGCAGGCAACTGGCGGGTATGCAACCAGTGGTCGAGCAGGGGATCGCGCAGAGCCGGTGCCAGGGTCAGCCAGCCGGCCACGCTGAGGCTGCCGCTGGCCTGGTCGTGCAAGGCTTCCAGCGCGGTCGACCATTGCAGTTGCAGCGCCTCGGCCGCGGCGCGACTGAGGGCGGCACTGTGCAGGATGGAATCGACGGCGTGCGGCCAGTGGGCCTTGAGTCGCGGCAGGATTTCGTGGCGCAGGTGATTGCGCGACAGTCGCGTATCGCGGTTGGACGGATCATCGATGCAGTTCAGTCCATGCCGATGGACGTAGTCGCGCAGATCCTGCCGTGACAGTTGCAGCAGTGGTCGCCACAGCTGGCCGCTGGCAAACGCTCGCCGTACATGCATGCCGCCGAGCGCATCCGGGCCGGCACCGCGCAGCAATTTCAGCAGCACCGTCTCGACCTGATCGTCGCGGTGATGGCCCAACAGCAAGTATTCGCCGTCGCGCAGCCGGTTGGCCAGTGCGGTCTGGCGTGCCTCGCGTGCGGCGGCCTCGAGACCGTTGCCGCCGTGAAGTTCGACCTGCACCGGCAATACTTCGCAAGGCAGCTCAAGCAGGGCGCAGAAGCGCAGGCAGTGTTCGGCCCAGGCCGAACTGTCGACATGCAGGTGGTGATCGACGTGCATGGCACGCAAGCCGCGCTCGCGCGCTTCGGGCAGTTGCGCCAGTGCATGCAGCAGGGCGCTGGAATCGGGTCCGCCGCTGAGGGCGACGCAGAGCGGTGCGTGGGCCTCGGCAGCCAGCGCCGCCCGCAAATGCTGGTGCAGCGGGTCGATCACTTCTTGCCGCTGCGGTGGCGCACGTAGAGGTGTTTGCCGTTGCCGATCTGGCGCTCCTCGGTCTCGAACAGGCCAATGCCGTTGATCAGTCCGCTGAGCTTGGCGTAGCCGTAATTGCGCGGATCGAAGTCCGGCGATTGCTTGTTGATGATGCTGCCGACGGCACCCAGGCCGGCCCAGCCGGAGTCGTCCGAAGCTGCCTCGGTCGCATTGCGCAGGAGGTTCATCAGGTGGGTGTCGCCACGCAGCTCCTTCGCGCTGCGACGCTTCACGCCCGGACTGGGCTCGGTTTCGGTGGCCTGCACCAGCACCTCGGTGTAGATGAATTTGTCGCAGGCGGTACGGAACGGTTCCGGTGTTTTCTTTTCGCCGAAGCCGTAGACGGTCTGGCCCGATTCGCGGATGCGCGAGGCCAGCCGGGTGAAGTCGCTGTCGCTGGAGACGATGCAGAAGCCGTCGAAGCGACCGGCGTAGAGCAGATCCATCGCATCGATGATCATGGCTGAATCGGTGGCATTCTTGCCGACCGTGTAGCGGAATTGCTGGATCGGCTGGATCGAGTGGCGCAGCAGCACATCCTTCCAGCCGTTGAGATCGGGCTTGGTCCAGTCGCCGTAGATGCGCTTGACGTGGGCCGTGCCGTACTTGGCGATCTCGGCGAGCAGGCCTTCGACGATGGCCGGCCGCGCGTTGTCGGCGTCGATCAGTACCGCGAGTTTGTCGTGTGCCATGGCGGCTTCCGGCAGCGTGGAGGTGCCGACGATGGTAACGCCCTGGGATGGTTTGCTGCAGGAGCGCACCCCGTCCACAAGAGGGGACTCCCCGCGGTCGTGTGGGATTGCCTTTTGGTCATGTCGCTGAAGGGCATCGCGCACAGGGTGCGCTCCTACAGGGGGATAGCGCTTATTCCTGGAACGCGCCGTAGCTGCGCAGGCGCTGGTAGCGCTGTTCGAGCAGGTCGGTGACGGGCATCGCTTCGAGTTCGTCGAGTTGCTTCAGCAGCACCGCCTTCAGGCGGATCGCCATGGAGCGGGGGTTGCGGTGGGCGCCGCCCAGTGGTTCGCGGATGAGCTTGTCGATGAGGCCCAGTTCGAGCAGGCGTGGTGCGGTCATGCCCAGGGCCTCCGCGGCATCCTTCACCTTGTCCGGGCTTTTCCACAGGATCGAGGCACAACCTTCCGGTGAGATCACCGAGTAGGTCGAGTACTGCAGCATGTTGGTGCGGTCGCCCACGCCGATCGCCAGGGCTCCGCCGGAGCCGCCCTCGCCGATCACGGTGCAGATGATCGGAGTCTTGAGGTCGGCCATTTCCAGCAGGTTGCGCGCGATCGCCTCGCTCTGGCCGCGCTCCTCGGCACCGACGCCGGGGTAGGCTCCAGGCGTGTCGATCAGGGTCAGCAGCGGCAGTCCGAAGCGGGCGGCCATCTGCATCAGGCGCAGCGCCTTGCGGTAGCCTTCCGGTCGCGGCATGCCGAAGTTGCGGCGCACCTTGTCCTTGGTGTTGCGGCCCTTCTGATGGCCGATGATCATCACCGCGCGGCCGTTGATGCGACCGAGCCCGCCGACGATCGCGGCGTCGTCCGCATACATGCGGTCGCCGGCCAGCTCGTGGAATTCCTCGCAGATCACGCCGATGTAGTCCAGCGTGTATGGGCGCGCCGGGTGGCGTGACAGCTGGGTGGTTTGCCAGGAGTTGAGGTTGCGGAAGATGTCGGCGGTTTTCACCTTGACCTTCTGCCGTAGCCGGGCCACTTCCTCGTCGATATTGAACGCCTGGCCATGGCTGGCGTGGCGAAGCTCTTCAATCTTCGCGTCCAGTTCGGCAATGGGTTGTTCGAAATCGAGGAAATTGGGGTTCATTCGCGGCTTTTCGTGGCACGGAAGCGGCTCAGTATACCGTTCCCGCAAAAAACACGAGAACGGCGCCGTATGGGCGCCGCCATCCCGATCGAGGCCTGCCGGAGCAGACCCGGTTGCGCTATCGTTCGCCCAACCGGGCTCCGCGCCCCACGGAATCGACCATGCCCAGCCAGCCCCCCATCGACAACGCCAAGCTCGATCGCATCGTGGCCGAGGCGCGGCGCAACGCCGAGCAGCGCGAGCTGGGTTACCGCGAGCGGGCATTGAAGATGTATCCGTGGATCTGCGGCCGCTGCGCGCGCGAATTCACCCGCGCGAACCTGCAGGAGCTGACCGTGCATCATCGCAACCATGATCACGATTTCAATCCCTCCGACGGCAGCAACTGGGAGCTGCTGTGCGTGTATTGCCACGACAACGAGCACTCGCGGCATATCGATCACGTGCGCGGCGGCGTGCTGGCGGTCGAGGAGGCGCCGCCGGCCACCGGCAATCCGTTTGCCGACCTGAAGGCGATGATGGAGCGAGGCCGGAAAAGGTAGGAGCCCACCCTGTGCGCGATGCTCTTCCTTGCAGCGAGCCAGAAGCATCGCGCACAGGGTGCGCTCCTACGAATCGTTCTGCTTGACGATGCGCAGCCGCACCGCTTCCACGCCATGCAGCGTGCGCACGGCGCGCAGCAGGTCGGGGATGGCGTCTACGCGCCATGCCTCACCCAACTCAAGATCCGCCTGCGCCCTGCGGTTGCGGTAGCCGTGCAGGGTCACGCTGGCGCGGCCACCGCGGTAACCGGCCAGGGTGTTCTTCAGGTGGTCGAGAAAATCGGGACCGATGCCGTTCAACTTCAACTGCAGCAGGCGTGCATGTTTGCGACAGGCATCGGTCAGCGAGCAGGCGCTGCGCGCGCGCAGCTGGAAGCCGCCGCCGGAGAAGTCGTCGATGCGCAGGCCGCCATCGACAATCAGGATCTGCTCGCGGGTCAACAGCGGTGCGACCTGCTGGTACAGCTCGCCGAAGAAACTCACCTCGATGCTGCCGCTGCCGTCTTCCAGGCGCACGAAGGCGTCACTGTCGCCA
>JAJXYE010000239.1 GCA_021780735.1 Pseudomonadota bacterium
TTCGGGGGCGCTACAACGGTCCATTCCGTCCGATTTTTGAGGTTTTTGCGACCGCACTTCGAAAATTCATTTGGAAGGCCATTCGACGATGGCTTGTTCAGACCATCCCTAATGCGGAATGGCCGCACTTGGCGGCCATTCCGGTTAATTCGATGTTGTCTGGCGGGCATCAGCCAAGCAATGCCAACAATTCGTCCAGGCTCAGTGTGCGGCTTTCGCTTTCCTCGCGTGCTCGATATTCCAGGGTACCGGCGGCCAGCCCGCGCTCACTGACCACCACGCGGTGCGGAATGCCGATCAGCTCCATGTCAGCGAACATGATGCCGGGACGAAGGCCGCGGTCGTCCATAAGGGTCTCGATGCCGCGCGCGGCAAGCGCCTGGTAAAGCGCCTCGGCCGCCTCGTTGACTGCGGCCGAGGCATTTTTCGGATTGATCACGCAGACCGCCACCCGCCATGGCGCCATGGCCTCCGGCCAGACGATGCCGGCGTCGTCGTGACGCTGCTCGATCGCTGCGGCAACGATGCGGCTGACGCCGATGCCGTAGCAACCCATCGTCATCAGCTGGGGCTTGCCGGTTTCGTCGATGACGCTGGCGCCGAGCGCTTCGGCGTATTTCTGGCCGAGCTGGAATACGTGGCCCACCTCGATGCCGCGGGCAATATGCAGCACGCCGTGGCCATCGGGCGAGCGGTCGCCTTCGACCACGTTGCGCAGATCCGCGATCCTGCTGATATGGGCGTCGCGCTTCCAGTTCGCGCCGGTGTAGTGCGTGCCATCGGCATTGCCGCCGCAGACGAAATCAGCCATGACCGCGGCGTCGCGGTCGACGATGACCGGGATGGAGTCAGGCAGGCCGACCGGGCCGATGAAGCCGGGACGGGTACCGCAGGCGGCGAGGATTTCTTCCTCGCTGGCAAGCACCGATGCGCCCGGCAGTTCGTCGAGCTTGCCGGCCTTGACCTCGTTGACCTCGTGATCGCCACGCAGGCAAAGTGCGACCAGACCATCCTTGCCACGCACCAGCAAGGTCTTCACACAATGCTGTGGGGCTACCTTCAGGAACTCGGCGACCTCGCTGATCGTGCGCTGTCCGGGCGTATCCACCCGTTGCAGTGTGGCGGTGGGAGCCGGGGTGGTCGTGCTGGTCGCCAGCGCCTCGGCCTTTTCCAGGTTGGCGGCATAATCGGAGCCGTCTGAAAATGCGATCGCATCCTCGCCGGAGTCGGCCAGTACCTGAAATTCGTGGCTGGCATTGCCGCCAATCGCACCGGTATCGGCCTGCACGGCGCGGAAAGTCAATCCGAGCCGGGTGAAAATGCGCACATAGGCCTGATACATCACATCGTAGGTCTCGGCCAGCGACGCCTGGCCGAGGTGGAACGAATAAGCATCCTTCATCAGGAATTCACGCGCGCGCATCACCCCGAAACGCGGGCGGATTTCGTCACGGAACTTGGTCTGGATCTGGTAGAAATTGAGCGGCAGTTGTTTGTAGCTTTTCAGTTCGTTGCGGGCAAAATCGGTAATCACTTCCTCATGGGTCGGGCCGTAGCAGAATTCCTGCTGCTTGCGATCCTTGATTTTCAGCAGCTGGCCACCGAATTTTTCCCAGCGACCGCTTTCTTCCCACAGTTCCCTGGGCTGAATCGACGGCATCAGCAATTCGATCGCGCCGGCGCGATCCATTTCCTCGCGCACGATGCGCTCGACCTTGCGCAGCACGCGCAGTCCCAGCGGGCTCCAGGTGTAGAGACCCGAGGCCAGCCGGCGGATCATGCCGGCGCGCAGCATCAGCCGGTGGCTGGCGATTTCGGCGTCGGCGGGTACTTCCTTGACGGTGGCCAGATGAAATTGGCTGAGGCGCATGCGGATGGTTCCAGCGGGAGGGAAAGCCCGCATTGTAGCGACCTGCCGCGTCGCCAGTGCCTACTTGTCCTGGCAATACTGGTTGTACTGTGCCTGGGCGGTGCTGATCTGCTGCTTGCGCTGGGCTGCGTCGAGTGCGGTGGCCTTGCCGTCCTTCTGCAGCACGACGGGGCCGCTACCCTGCAGGGTGGTGAGGTTGGACTGCAGCGAAGCGCAAAGGGTCTTGCGGTTTGCCGGGGTGTCAGCCACCTTCTGCGCACCGTTCCCTTCGTTGCTGCCGCCCTCGGTCCTGTCCGAAGTTTCCGCCGCCGGGGTCGACGGTTTGGCCAGTGGCTGCACCGTGCCGGTGGTGGTCACCCGGGTGAACCTGGTGCCCTGGCTGGGCGGCGCCTCGGAATAATGCACGGTGCCGCTGGCGTCGGTCCATTTGTAGACCTGGGCGCTGGCCAGCGGGGCCAGCAGCAGCAGTACCAGGGCGATTGGCAGACGGTGCATGGTGTTCTCCATTTCCGGAAAAGTTACGGTATACCTTGTTAACACTGTGGTGGCCCGGACTCAAGCAGGCGATGGTTTACACTTCGCGCATCCCGTCACGGTCCTGATTCATGAGCGAGCCTACGCCCGTCCGCGTGCCCCGACACCGGGGTATCTATCTTCTGCCGAATCTGTTCACTACCGCGGCGATGTTCGCGGGTTTCTACGCCATCATTGCCAGTATGGGCGGACACTTTACCGATGCCGCGGTAGCGGTGTTCTTCGCCGCCATACTTGACGGCATGGACGGCCGGGTGGCGCGGATGACGCACACCCAGACCGAGTTCGGCGTGCAATACGATTCCCTCTCCGACCTGGTCAGTTTCGGCTTGGCCCCGTCGCTGGTGATGTATTCGTGGTCGCTGTCGGCCTTGCGCGAGTTTGGCCCGCTGTGGGGCAAGCTGGGTTGGGCCTGTGCGTTCATCTATGCCGCTTGCGCCGCGTTGCGGCTGGCGCGCTTCAATACCCAGGCTGGTATCGCCGACAAGCGTTATTTCCAGGGGCTGGCCAGTCCCGCGGCGGCGGCGGTATGCATGTCGTTCGTATGGAGCGTGGACAAGTCTGGCCTGCCCGGCAGCGAGTTCTGTTTCATCACTCCGGTGATCATGGCGGTGACCGGCTTGTTGATGGTCAGCCGGTTCCGCTATTTCAGCTTCAAGTCGCTGCCGCTCGGTGAGCGCGGCAGCGTTCCGTTCGGCTGGATGGTGGGAGCCGTGCTGTTGCTGGCGCTGCTGATCCTGGATACGCCGCGGGTGCTTTTCGTCGGTTTCACGCTCTACCTGTTGTCCGGACCGGTCTGGACGATCTGGGGACTGGCCACGCACAGGCGCCGGGGACGGCGCAGTCCGGCATGAGCATGCAAGCTCCGTTGGGTGCCGGCCGGCGGGAGCGCGTGCTGCGCGAGCTGGGCCTGACGCCGTGGGTGCGCCGTCAACCCGGGCCGCCCGTTGCTTCTGTGGCCATCGAGTCATCGTCGGGGGCGGCCGCTGCCGTGGCATGCGTGGTCGTGCTGCCCGAGGCCTGCAGTGCGCGCGAACTGGACTTGCTCGGGCGCGCGCTGAACGCATCCGGGGCGATGCTGGCGCGTGCTGCGCGTGTCACGGTGAAAGGCGGACAACTCGGCCCCGATGTGCCGTTGGCGCGCGCCTACCTGGTGTTGGGCGAGGCCCAGGCGCATGCGCTTGGCCGCGCCTTGCCGGCCGCGGCGATGCAGCAGGCGCAGATCGTGCTGGCCGACGAGCCAGGGTTGGTGCTGACCCGGGCCGATGCCAAGCGGCGGCTGTGGAGCGCGTTGCGCAACTTGCGTCGCGGGCTGACCGGTTCGGTGGGCTGAGCACGATGGTCGCGGTGATCAAGCCGGTGATCCAGGTGCGCGGGATGTGCCTGGAAGACTTGTCGACCGTCAGCGCGCTGGAAAATCTTTCGTACGAGTTCCCCTGGTCGCCCGGCATCTTCAGCGACTGCGTCAAGGCAGGCCATCCTTGCTGGGTGTTGTGCGTGGACGCGGTGATCGCCGGTTACGGCATTCTGTCCAGTGGGGCGGGCGAGGCGCATGTGCTCAACCTGTGCATCGCGCCGGACTTTCGCGGCCGTGGTCTGGGCCGTCACCTGCTGGGTCGACTGCTGGACATCGCGCGCTGGAACGGTGCGGAGCGGGCCTACCTCGAGGTGCGACCGTCGAACCCGTCGGCGAAGGCGTTGTACGAATCGGTCGGGTTCCGCGAGATCGGCCGCCGACCGCGCTACTACCCGGCGCGTGACGGCCGCGAGGACGCGATCGTGATGGCGCTGGAGCTGCTGCCTTCCGGCACGAATTCCGCGATCGGGAAATGATGCGCGGGAGCGATCGCCGATGCGCGATCGAACCGAACCCGCTCCAGCGCTGCACCCGAGCCGCAGGCCGTGTTGCGGGAGCTGCGCCGGCGTGAGCCGATCTTCCATTGCCCCGAAGCCGGCGCGAGCCACGCCGATCAGGAGCACATGATGGACGGGGATTTCCGGAAGGTGGGCGCATCGGGCCGCCGCTCGAGTCCGGCACCAGGAAATCGCCACGTCGGGGATCGGCCAGATCAAGCCCTGGTTGCGGGTCAGGAACCTGGTGATCGTGCGCTTGCTTCGCTGCAGCAGGGTGGGTGATACCCGCAGCAGATGCTCTCGTCGTCCAGCGGAAGTGGCATGGACAGCTCCCTGCCATACCCCGGCCCTCCGACGGGCCGTCCTTGCCCGCGCCCCTGCCGATGCCGGTGCTGTGATCGACGCTCCAGTCAGGGGAGGGCGTGTGATGGGTTCATG
>JAJXYE010000139.1 GCA_021780735.1 Pseudomonadota bacterium
CGCCATGTGCACGCGGATCTGGTGGGTGCGACCGGTTTCCAGTTGGCACTGCAGCAGGCTGTGCGCCCGGAATCGCTCGCGCAGCCGATAATGGGTCACCGCACGCTTGCCGTCTTCCTCGTCGCGCACCGACTGGCGCAGGCGGTCGCCCATGCTGCGGCCAATCGGTTCGTCCACCGTGCCGCCGGCGACCATCGTGCCCAGCACGACCGCCTCATACTGGCGCTCCACCTCGTGCCGCGACAGCAAGTCGACCAATGCGGTGCAGGCCGGCAACGTCCTGGCCACCACCATCAGGCCGGAAGTGTCCTTGTCCAGTCGGTGCACGATGCCGGCCCGCGGCAACTCGGCCATTTTCGGATCGTGATGCAGCAGCCCGTTGAGCACGGTGCCGGCGGGGTTGCCGGCGCCCGGATGCACGACCAGTCCGGCCGGCTTGTTCAGAACCAGCAGGTGTTCATCTTCATGGACGATGTCCAGCGCGATCGCCTCGGGCGCACTGCTGACCTCGTTTTCCAGCTCCACCTCCAGGCTCACCCGCTCGCCACCGCGCAGCAGTTGCCGCGCCGCCACCTGGCTGCCATCGAGGGTGATCGCACCGGACTTGATCCATCCGCTGAGCCGGGAACGCGAGTAGTCAGGGAACATCTCGGCCAAAGCCTGGTCGAAACGCCGTCCCGCTGAACTGAGCGGTACTTCCCCTGTATGCCGGATCGTGGTCATGGCGCCCTCCGCGGGCAATGACCGGTTTCAGCTATCATGCCTCTTCGTTCAAACATCCGAATTCATTCCTATGCGCCTATCAATGGGCTTGCCCAAGTTGTCGATGTCCTCGCTGCCTGCCGTCAGACTGCTCGCCATGCTCGCGCTCGTGCTGAGCATGAGCGCTTGCTCGATCTTCGGCTCGAAACGGCCGAACATCGATACGATGCCGGTGCAGATGCTCTACAACACCGCGCATACCTCGCTGGAAAACGGTGACTACTCAGCCGCCACCCAGGCCTACCAGCGCCTGATTGCACGCTTTCCTTCCGGTGACTACACCGAGCAGGCCCAGCTCGACATGGCCTATTCGCAATACAAGGACAATCAGCCGGACGAAGCCTTGTCGACGGTGAACCGCTTCATCAAGACCTATCCGGCCAACAAACACGTTGATTATGCCTATTACCTGCGCGGTCTGATCAATTTCGATCGCACCAGTGGCTTCATCGAGCGTTACACCAGTCACGACAAGGCGCAGTCCCGGCGTGACCAGGGTTACAACCTGCAGTCATTCGATGACTTTTCCGAGCTGTCGCGGCGCTTCCCGGACAGCGCCTATACGGCCGATGCCAGGCAACGGATGATCTATCTGCGCAATGTGCTGGCGCAGTACGAGATCAACGTGGCCGAATTCTACCTGCGCAACAAGGCCTATATTGCCGCCGCAGACCGCTCGCAATATGTCATCGAGCACTACCAGCAGGCACCGCAGACCGGCGACGCGCTCGCCATCCTCACCCGCAGCTATCTGGCGCTGGGGCGCAAGACGCTGGCAGCGCAGACCCGCCAGGTGCTGGCCCTGAACTACCCGAATCACCCCTATCTGAAAGATCCGAAATGGCCGCGCGCGCCATCCACGTTGCGCAAGATGGTGCCCTTCTCCGGCCACCAGTGAGCGGCCACCGATTTGGAAGGGAAAAGCCTGCGAACGATTGCAGGCTTTTCTTTTTGCGCTGCTCTGTGGCGGGCTGACCCCGCTCATTGAATTGACCAGGGCTGAAGGCTTCAGTGTGATCGCGCGCCTTGAGACTCAATGCCATCCGGAGGTGATCGGATAGCGCCGATCCCGACCAAATGCGCGCGTGGTCACCCGCGGGCCGGGGGCGGACTGACGGCGCTTGAATTCGTTGATCAGCACCAGCCTCACCACCCGGCGCACCGTGTCCAGGGAGAAGCCCTGGGCAGCGATTTCCGCCTGCGACTGTTCGCGCTCGATGAAGCGCTCGAGGATCGCGTCGAGCTCGTCGTACGGCGGCAGCGAGTCCTGGTCGGTCTGGTTGTCGCGCAACTCGGCCGAGGGCGAGCGCTCGATCACTTCGGGGGGGATGATCCAGGAGCGGGGAATCTCGCTGGGGGACTTCCTGGCGGTCGCGGGGAACGGGGAACGGGAAACAAGGGCCTTTGCCCCTCGCTTGCCCTCACCTGCCATGCCGACATCGCCAGCCAAACTCTTTGCGCTACCGGAAAGCAGTTCGCTCCCCGTTCCCCTTTCCCCGATCCCCGCTTCATTGCGCCAGCGCGAAAGCCGATACACGACCGTCTTGTACACATCCTTCAAGGGCGCGTACGCGCCGCACATGTCACCGTAAAGGGTCGCGTAGCCCACCGCCATCTCGCTCTTGTTGCCGGTGGCCAGCAGCAGGCGGCCGTGCTTGTTGCTGAGCGCCATCAGCATCACGCCGCGCGTGCGTGACTGCAGGTTTTCCTCGGTGGTGTCGGCGGCCTTGCCGGCAAAGGCCGGGGCCAACGCGGCGACGAACGACTGATACGCCGGCTCGATATCGATCACGTGGTAGTCCACGCCCAGTTGCTCGGCCTGCGCCCGCGCGCCGGCCAGCGACAGCTGCGAGGTGTAGCGCGTGGGCATCATCACGGCGGTGACCCGGTCGGCACCCAGGGCATCGACGGCGAGTGCCAGGGTCAGTGCCGAATCGATACCGCCTGACAAACCCAGCAGCACGCCGGGGAAGCCGTTCTTGTCGATGTAGTCGCGGATACCGCGCACCAGTGCCGAATAAAGCGTGGCCTCGAGCGAACTGTCGGCGGCCAGCGGCCAGCCCTGCGCATGCAGGGTACGCGTGGCCGGATCGAATTCTACCCACAGCAGCGTATCGACGAAGGCCGCCGCGCGCGCGATGATCGACCCGTCGCCATTGACCAGCAGCGAACCGCCGTCGTAGACCACCTCGTCCTGGCCACCGACGAGGTTGAGATAGATGATGGCGCAGCCGGTCTCGTGAGCGCGCGCCACCAACACCGCTTCGCGCTCGGCCTGCTTGTCGGCATCCCACGGCGAGGCGTTGATCACCAGCAACAGCTCGGCGCCCGCCGCGGCGGCCTGTGCCGCCGGTTCCGGCTGCCACACGTCTTCGCAGATCAGCAGACCGACCCGTACCCCTTCGACGCTGGCAGTGACGCTGGCGTGGCCGGGACGAAAATAGCGCTTGTCGTCAAACACGCCGTAGTTGGGCAGCGCCTGCTTGTGCGCGCTGACTTCGATGACGCCATCACGCAACAGGCTTGCGGCGTTGAACACCTCGCCTTCGCTGTGCGGATGACCCACCAGGGCGGCGATGCCGTGGGTGGCGGTGGCCAGCGCGTTCAGTTCGCTGCTGCAGGCGGCCAGGAAACTTGGCCGCAGCAGCAGATCCTCGGGCGGATAGCCACTGAGGGTCAGCTCCGGAAAGGCCACCAGATCGGCACCACCACTGCGCGCCCGCGCGATCAGCTCACCCACCTTCGCGGCATTCGCCGCCACCGCACCGACCGGGAAGTCGAACTGGGCCAACGCCAGACGCAGCCTTGCCATGCATGCACTCCAGAAAAGACAAAGGCCGCGACGAATCGCGGCCTCTGCATTTTAGCGCGTGACGAACGACTTGCTTCAGCAGGAGCCTTCGCGCACGGGACGTGCTCCTACATCAACTTGGCGAGCGTCCTGCCCAGGTCGGCAGGCGACTTGACCGTGGTGACGCCGGCCTTCTCCAGCGCGGCGAACTTGGCTTCCGCCGTGCCCTTGCCACCGGAGATGATCGCACCGGCATGGCCCATGCGCTTGCCGGCCGGGGCCGAGGCACCGGCGATGAAGGACACCACCGGCTTGGTCACGTACTCGGCGATGAACTCGGCGGCATCTTCCTCGGCCGAACCACCGATTTCGCCGACCATGATGATGCCCTCGGTCTGCGGATCGTCCTGGAACAGCTTGAGGCAGTCGATGAAGCTCAGGCCGTTGATCGGGTCGCCACCAATGCCGATGCAGGTGGACTGGCCGAGGCCTTCGTTGGTGGTCTGGAACACGGCCTCATAAGTCAGCGTGCCCGAACGCGACACGATGCCGACCTTGCCCGGCATGTGGATGTGGCCGGGCATGATGCCGATCTTGCACTGGCCCGGGGTGATGATGCCGGGGCAGTTGGGACCGATCAGCACGGTTTCCGGATGCTGTGCCAGCACGTTCTTCACGCGCAGCATGTCCAGCACCGGGATGCCCTCGGTGATCGCCACGATCACCTTGATGCCGGCATCAATCGCTTCGAGGATCGAGTCGGCGGCGAACGGCGGCGGCACGAAGATCACCGACGCGTCGGCGCCGGTTTCCAGTACGGCTTCGTCGACCGAGTTGAAGACAGGCAGGCCGATATGCTCGGAACCGCCCTTGCCTGGGGTCACGCCACCGACGATCCTGGTGCCGTAGTCGATTGCCTGTTCGGCGTGGAAGGTGCCCTGCTGGCCGGTGAAGCCCTGCACCAGCACCTTGGTATTTTTGTTGACGAGAACGCTCATGTTTCGATTGCTCCTCAGGCCTTGGCCGCAGCCACGGCTTTCTGCGCCGCATCGTTGAGATCGTCGGCCGGCGTGATCGCCAGGCCGGAGTTGGCCAGCAGTTCGCGGCCCAGCTCGACGTTGGTGCCCTGCAGGC
>JAJXYE010000322.1 GCA_021780735.1 Pseudomonadota bacterium
GAGGAAGCCGGTGCAATGGCATTCGTCGATGTGCACCATCGCGTTGTACTTTTCCGCCAGCCTGGTTATTTCATCCAGTTTCGCGATGAAACCGTCCATCGAGAAGGTGCCGTCGGACGTGATCAGCTTGGTTCGCGCACCGGCCGCATCGGCTGCCTTGAGTTGCGCTTCCAGATCTCCCATGTCGCTGTTGGCGTAGCGAAAACGCCTGGCTTTGCACAGCCGGATGCCGTCGATGATCGAGGCATGGTTGAGTGCGTCGGAAATCACCGCGTCCTCTTCACCCAGCAGCGGCTCGAACAAGCCGCCGTTGGCGTCGAAGCAGGCGGCGTAGAGAATTGTGTCCTCGGTGCCGAAGAACTCGGCGATCTTCCCCTCCAGTTGCTTGTGCAGATCCTGCGTGCCGCAGATGAAGCGGACGCTGGCCATGCCGAAGCCATGCGTGTCCAGTGCGTCCTTGGCGGCCTGGATCACCTCCGGGTGATCGGCCAGTCCCAGGTAATTGTTGGCGCAGAAATTCAGCACCCGACGCCCGCCCTCGAGTTCGATCTCGGCGGACTGCGGCGAGGTGATGATGCGCTCGACCTTGAACAGGCCCTGCTCGCGGATGGATTGGAGTTCGCTGGCGTAGCGTGCCTGGGCTGTATAGCTCATGGGAGTCCCGACCATTGGATGGCAAAGCGCCATTGTAAGGCTCCGCGCCGGTCGCCGCCTGCGTCACGTGCCGGTGACAGAGGCGCCGCGCTCAGTGCAGGCCGAAGTCCACCCGGGTGGTCTTGCCCTGGTCGCTGATGCCCTTGGCATCGAGCCGGGGTGGATGCATCGCGAGACGTTTCGGGTCGATCTTGCCTTGCAGCCACTGCTTGACGGCAGCGGCGCGGCGATCGGCCAGTCGACGCAGCGCGTCCGCGTCGACCGGCATATGCGTCTCCAGAAGTTGCCGCATCACCTCCGGTGGCTGTGACTTGGTGAAGCCGATGAGGTTCTTCGGCTTGGCAAACTTCGCATGCCGGTAGGCGCGGGTAAGGTAATGCCGGTACTCGTCGGGGGTCAGTTTCAGCACGGACGGATCGACCTTGCCGCCATCATGATCGGCCTTCTCCTTGCGGACGAGATCATCGACCATCACGGCGCGCAAGCCCTTTTCGTCCACCGCCGGATCCATCCGTCCGGTGATGTCCAGCTTGAGCGAAGGCTTTTGCCGCAGCAGCTTGACCAGTTCGGTCAAACGCGCCTGTGCTGCCTGGTTCAGCACTGCCGATCCGGGCGCGAATTCCACGTAGCCCAGATCCTGGTGCTTGCCACCGCCGATCGAGGCGAGGAGGCGGAACGGCGATGTCGCCGCGCGGGCGATCAGGTTCACGAACGCGTGCCAAATCAGGCCGCCCATGCTGAATTTCGGATTGTCCAGCGAACCGGATACCGGGATGTGCACGTCGATCTGGCCTTGCGCATTCCTCAGCAGTGCCACAGCCAGCTTGACCGGCAGGTGGCTCACCCCGGGTGCATCGATGCGTTGGCCAAAGGTGAGTTGTTCGATGAAAATGTGGTTGTCGGCCGTGAGCTTGCGTTGGTCGAGCAGGTAGTGCACGTCGACGTTGAGCACACCGCCGGTGATCGGGTAGCCGGCATATTTGCCGGAGTAGGGCGATAGTTGCGTGAGCTGGACAGCGTCGGCTTTCGCCTTGATGTCGAGAAACGCCATTGGCGTCAGCGGGTTGATGCTGCCGTTGATGTCCAGCGGGGAGTTTTCGTCCAGCTTGCCCTGAACAACCAGCGCAGCCGGCGGGCCTTGTTCGGAGCCGAATGCGCCGATACTTCCGACCAGATCGGTGATGTTGGCGGAGTAGTTCGGCTTGATGAAATTGTCGGTGTAGTTGAGCTCGCCCCGGGCCAGGGTGATCTGGCCGATCCGGATGGCCGTCGGTGGCCCCGCGGGGGGCGGGATCGGCGAGGCGTCGGTGGGTGCGGCGGGCGCTGGCGAATTTTCGGCACGCGTCACCGAGACCGGAGCCGCGCCGGTTCCGTTGGCCACCACATCCTGCAGGTTGAGGCGGCCGCTGCTGTTGACGATGACGCGGGCATAGAAGTCGCTCAACGCGAGCCCGCCGATTTCGGCACGCGGAGCCGTGTCGCCCAGATGCAGAATCACCCCGGTCGCCGCCAGCGAGCGCCAGCGCAGGAAATCGTCGCCGGTCAGCTTGTCCTGTACCCTGACCCTGCCGAGGGTGGCTGCTCCGCGATAATCGATGCGCGCCTCGGCGCTGCCCCGATCACGGTAGCCAAGTTGCCCGTAGAGGCTCAGCAGCGCGCTGCCGATGCGGACATTCAACGGCACACTGATGAGCGTTTGCAACGGTGCAATATCCAGTGCGCGCGTGCGGATCTTCAACCTGACCGCCAGCGGTTGCGGGATGACCTTGCCGCCGACATCGTAACGACCGCGACCGAACGTTCCTGTCAGCGCCACCTGCAGCGGCTTATGCATGTCCGAGGAAAGGTCTTCGATGCGGTAGTGATCGGCGTGCAGGTCAACCGGCGAGGGGCGATCGGCCCGTCGATCGGTGAGGATCAGGTCGCCATCGTCGACAGTCAACTGGTCGAGCTGCCAGTGCCAGGCAGGCACGTCTGTCCGGCCGTTCTGATGCGCGCCGGAGTTACGTTGCTGGGTGGATGGTGCCGGCGAGACAAGTTGGGCCAGGTCGAACCGGCCGTTGCGCAGTCGCCGCACGTTCATCTTCAATCCGCTCAGTGCGACTGCGGCGACATGGGCATAGCTGCTGGCAAGATCGAAGCGGGTCAAATGCACTTGCAGTGATTTGCAGGCCAGCGGCACCGTGTCAGCAGCCTCGCCGTTGCGCAATGCCAGGTCGTTGACGGCAAACCTGGCCGGCTCCAGATGCAGGTTGAACTGTTTGCCCCAGCTCGCCCGCAGTTGAGCGTCGGCGTCCAGCGTGCCCCCGCTCAGCTCGGCGTGCAGCACCGGTGGTGCCAGCGGCAGCAGCGGTGCCAGTGCCACATTCTTGACCTCAAGCTTGCCGGTGTAATCGCTCGCCGCCATATCCAGCTTGCCGTTGAGGCCAATGCTGCCACCGTTCAGTCGGGCGGTGAGATCGATCCTTGCAGGAGGCGCAGCAAGCACGGACAGGTGCTGCAGCGTACCGTCGATGGACTGCAGCGTGAGCGCGGCTGACTGGCTGCCACTGGCGTCGATGTAGTCCAAGCGGCTGTTCCGCAGCGTGAGCGTGGCAATGCGCAAATCCGTGGCCACCCCGGCCGTCGGCGCGGCAGCGGTCGGCCCGGTCGCCGTGCCGCCGGCTCCGGTCAATGCATCGAAGTTGCCATGACCGTCGGGTTTGCGCGTGTATTGCAGCACCAGATGATTCAACTGCACCGTGCCGAGGCGGTAGCGCGACAGCAGCGGCTCCACGTCGTCCAGCACTGCGCTGGCGTGGCCGAGAGCGAGGATGGGTGAGCCATCATGGTTGGCAAGGACGAAGTCATCCAGATCCAGTTGCCCGCCCAAACGTACTTGCGGCCCGGTCTTGGCCTGCACGAAATGGAGCTCCAGCTCGCCGGACAGCTGGCCACTCGGGATCGCCACCGGCAGCGGCGCCGGCACATAGCCGAGATAGCGGGGCAGGTCGAGATGATTCAGCGAGAAGCTCACCACCGACTCGCGACTGTCTGCGAAAGGCTTGGTCTGGCCAGCTACACGCAAGCGGCTGCCGTCCACGGTCATCGTCAGCAGCGGCTGCACGAAGACATTGGTATCGTGCGGCAGGTTGGCGATGAAAGGGATGCCCAGTTCGAGCTGGTCGACCCGGTGGCTTGCATGCGTCACTGCATCATCGAACACGATATGGCCGTCGTGCACGCTGATGTTGGATAACGCGAAGCGTGTCGGCGAAGTACCGGGCTTCACCGGCTGACCTGCGAATTTCCCGAGCAGATCGGAGAAGTTGAATTGCTGCGGCGCCGTGCGGGTTAGATGCAGCTGCGGATGTTGCAGCGAAAGTTCATCCAGCACCGGCGCCATGCGCAGCAGCGAGGTCCATGAGGCATTGACCACCATGCGGTCGACATCGATGAACGAGGCGTGGCCATCGCGATCGGCGATGTGCAAATGGTCCAGTTGCAGCCTCAGCGTGAACGGATCGAAATGCACCTCGGCCAGGCTCACCGGACGATCGAGCAGGACAGTAAGCCGTGTCTGCAATTGATTTCGCATGATCGGCGGCGCGGCGAAGAAGCCGAGCAGGCCGTACACTGCCAGAACGATGGCGATGATCAGCGCCGCCCTGCGCAGTCGGTGTGATCGGTACAGTCGAAACGCATGGTCGCGTGCCGCCAGGAGGCGGTAACCTTGCGCTGGATCAGGATGGTTCATGCCGATGGTATCCCCGGGCATCGTGGGTCGACGTCGCAGCGTTACGCAAGATTACGCAGATACCGGGTCAAGGTGTCGCGATGGTGGGGGTATTCTCCGCCGGCCTCATTGAGCCGGCAAGGGAGGACGTCCCGCCGCGGGGTCGGCCATCGCTCGCACGGGCGATGGCGCCGTGTCGGAACCGATGAGCCGGGCGCATGCGCCGGGCCATGCCGAACATCTGCCTGGCGCAACTGCGCAGGATGATCCGGTCGGCGGCAAGTTCCGTCCGCAGGGCACGCATGGCCTGGTCG
>JAJXYE010000413.1 GCA_021780735.1 Pseudomonadota bacterium
TTCTTATGGATTAGCCGATTGAGACAGTCGCGCAACTGGCGCACCAAAGCACTCCCACCGGTCCGCAGTGTCATGTGACCATCGCCGGCCGCGGCCCGATCGACGATGTACAGCATGCGTTCCAGCGGCAACCAGGTGCGCCACCACAGCCAAACCATGCCAAGCACGCCCAGCAGGCCCAGGCAAGCCACGCCCGCCAGCAGCGGCACCGCTTCGCGGGGAACAGTGCGCGGCGCGCCGCCGGTCGAAGGCAGCAGCAGCCAGGTGGCCCGGCCGTTGGAGACGGTTACGGCGAGCGCATAAGCCACCGGCCAACCTGCGACGCGTAGCGCCTGCGGGGCGCCGCTGGCAGAAAGCGCGGCACCACGCAGGCGGGTCAATTCGGTCGAAGATGGCGGCGCCGCGCCGCTGAATACCAGCGGGATAGTCGGGCTGGACGTGCTCAGCAAAGCGAGATCCACGCTAGTCGTGTCGTGCACCTCATCCGAGAAAGCGACTCCAACGTGACGGGCCGCCACAAGCAGGCCTTGCAAGCTGCGACCGCGCAACAACGGCGCTATCGCCACGCGCAGCAGGCGATCGTTGTCCAGCCAGTATCCCTGTACCGGTTGCTGGCTGGCGATAGCCCTGCGCACCAGCGGATCTTTGGCGATATCGGCGGCGGAGCGCGTCAGTAGGCCGGACATGCCGGCTGGTTTGCCGGCAGGGTCAAGCACCAAGGCCACGTCGTAGCCGTGGCGGCGCTCGTTCAACTGGTCAATGATGGATGCGCTGTCGATGGCTCCGCCTAGTTGAGGATTGGGTATCAGCGATTGCGCCACGTAGTCGACGAAGGCAGGATCATCGGCGAGCGCCTGCGCACGCAGCACGAGGTTGTCCATATCCATTCGCTCTAGCGTTGCCAGCAGCTTTGCTCCAGTCGCGACGTTGTGGCGAGTACTTGCTGACGCTTGCCGGCGAGATACCTGGATCGTACCGACGGCCGCAGCAACTGTGCCGACCAGTACCAGTAGTAATCCCAGGGCAAGGGAACGGTTGGCCGGGCTCACGGGCCAGGCTCCGGATTGATGTCCGCGACCATCGCGGGTTTGCTGATAACCACGCGTTCCTGCAGGCCGCTCACTGGTGCGGTCACCGATCGCTTCTGCAGTTCGCCGCGGGGGTTCCACACATACAGCGTACCGGGGCCCGGTGGCAGAGCGTGCAGGCTGAAATAGCCATCGGCGCTTGCGGTCGTGCGGTAAGGACTGGGTACCACCAGCAGATCCAGCTCCATCGAACGATGCACGTTGCAGCTGATCAGCATCAGGCCGGCACGGTCGAAGCGATGCATGGCGGTCTGGCCTGCTGCCTGGAAGCCGAGGTCAAACGCGGCGCCGGGCGACACCGAGAAAACGTTATGGCGGATCTGATCCAGGTTCATGAACTTGACCGTGCTGCCTAGCGGCACGGCCATCGCCTCCGGCTTGAAGTCGCGATTGACGGTGTAGACCGTGTATGTCCCGGCGTGGACCTTGGACGTGCCCGAGGTGGGCACAAAATAGATCAAGGTGTTGGCCATGTCACCGGCCGAGATAGTCTGTCCGGACGTGCCGACGAGTTCGATTCGTCCGGCTAGGTCGGCAGAGGCTGGGACGCCTCCAGATCGGGTCGCGTCGCTGCGTTGCGACGGATGCGACGGATGCGACGAGCGGACGCCAGGCGTTGGCGATGGGATCGGCGCGAATTGCGCTGCTGGGTCGATCGCAGTCGCCGGTGCGGGCGAGACAAGTGCGGCGGCCACTGGCGACGACGACGGCGCAGCTGGTGCACGCGTCGATACGGCCGGCCGTGCGGGTTCGATCTGGACCGACATGGCCGCCGTTCCAGCGACGGATGCCGCCGATGAAGGCGCTATCGTCGGCGCGGGCGTAGCGGGAGCATGTGGTCTGAGTGCCGGGTTGCAGGCACACAAGCCGAGTGCAGACAACAGAACCAGTCGTTTATCCAGCATGACAGCCCCCTGTGGCTGTTGTGAACGATGGGCTTGCGCCGTTCCGAGCGCCGCCTTTTCGTGGAAAGTAAAACGGCACGAACGCCGCGGTTGGCTCGCGACGTTCGCGTAGAGGATCACTCCCTCATGGCTTAGTAATGATCTGCCGGTGCATCGGTGCGAGCTTGGCCAACAGCTTGTTCTGTGCACGGAACGGGATGTCGTGCTTGTTCATCGCCTTCTGCAAATCCTCGACCAGCGCGTTGAAGTCGGCGTGGTCGACGTTCATGCCGCGATGGGCCGTGGTCATGTCCATACCCGTGTAGGTACATGGGCCATCCAGGATGACGCAGAACTGGTCTACGAGCTCGGCCTTGATGTGTTCGCGGTCGGCGTTCTGAAAGAACGGGCGGGTAACCGGGTCGGCCATCAGGTTGTCCATGAAATCGTTCATCAGCGCGACCAGGCCAGGCTTGCCGCCGAATTCTTCGAACACCGGCTTGAGTGCGGGATCGCGAGGCGCAGCCGGGTAGGTGTCGCTGGCTGCGCCAGAACCAGCTTGTTGCATAGCGGTTTGCGCGGAAATGGTGGTACCGGCTAGAAGGCCAGCGGCAAGCAGCAAAATGCTAGGCAGAGTCTTGTACATGTTTGGAATCCTCATGGCGTGATCGGGTCAGAAGCCCACCTGCATGGACGCATACAGGCCGTGTTGGTTGTTCTTGATGACGATGTTGCCGAGATCGGCATAGGCCAAGGTCAGCGAGACATGCTTGTTCGGCGCCCATGCAACGAAGGCGTCGTACCAGCTGTCTTCCTTGGCGATGCCGAGGTTGTTCGGCTTCTGGCGATATTCCGCTCCGATGGCCCAGTTCTGGCTGAGCAGATAGGCCGCTGAGCCTTCGAATTCGGCCTGATAATTGTTGTTCTTGTCGCCACCGAATCCGAGGATGCCGATCTGATTGGCTTTGGTGTATCGCAGCGTGGCGTCCACAAGCAGGCTTTGCGACAGGAAAAGCTTGGTCGCGCTGATGTAGTAATCAGTGCCTCGGTCGCTCTTGGCACCGATCGCATGCAGGATCGTGCCTTGATTATTGGTCTTGTACTGCGCACCCACCGAAACCTGCGGCACCCAGCTGTCCTGGTCGAGCACGGCGTCACCGAACAGCCGGACCTTCACGCCGATTACGTTCTGCGTGAAAGTGAAGCCACGACCGAGTCCCAGCGCAGCACCCACATCCTGGGTATCGAAACGCTGCTGTGCCACTGAAAACTCGACGCGATTGTCGATACCGAACATCGCGCCGGCATCGTCAAGGTGATAGTCCTGCACGTTGACCCGGGTGTAGAACGCGTTCGCGCCAAACTGGCCTTGCGTACCGTAGCTGCCGATCAGTGCCCACGGCGTTAGACCGCCACCAGCAGAGCCCTCGATCTGCGACACACCACCGGTGAGCAACAGCTTGCCACTTACATTTTCGGGTGGATCACCGCCATCGGCGGCCGCTGCCTGCAGCGAAACCAGTCCGCCCGCCAGCACCAAGGCGCCGACCAGCAGCATCTTTTGTCTGCGAAATTTGTGCATTACCGTGCTCTCCCTCTTCGGCGCACCACATGCGCCCCACAGGCGGATACGGATCAAGTGGACCGAAGGATGCACGGCGAGGTATTCCTCAATGCATCCGCACCACGTGCCAGTTGCCGTTCACCCCATCGCCCAGCGCGGTGCCAGACGCGGTATCGCCGGCGTAGCGGTAGAGCGGGCGCCCTCGGTAGCTCCACTGCAGGCTGTGGTCGCTGCGCGAAACCAGGCCAAATCCGCCCTCGGCCTTGGCGCCCGGCGCCGCGAGATACGGCGGCCACAACGCGGCGCAGGTCCCGTTGCATTGGCTATGACCGCTGTTGCCGTCCGGATCGTAGGTATACAGCGTCATGCCGCGGCTTCCGACCAGCCGCTGCTGGGCATTTGCCGCTGGCGGAGCTTGCGTTTGCGCGGCGGCGATGGAAGCGTGCAGACACAACACATACAGCAGGACCGAAGCGGTCCGCATCGAAGCCTTCATCGCCCGTCTCCCGTTTGACGCAAGCGTGTGCCTGCCAAACCTGATACGGAGGCCGAAGGCGCGAGGATGCGGCACTGGCCGGTCTGCGAGTGAAGTGGCGACCTCGCTCTATCGACAATCGGGATGGAGTCGACGCCACGGTCCCTGCGAGCCGTGTATTCGTCCGAACGAAAGAACCGCGATCCGCGCGCCGAGTCAGCGCGCGGGTCGGGCTCAACTGCTGCTGCGAACCTTCTCGTCCGGCCGGTTCAGCAAGGTCACTGGCTGTCCGCGTGCGGCGTCGGGCGAGGTGCCAATGCTGCCCTTGGCGATCACCGGACCGGTGGGTTGGCCAGTGGGCGAGCCGCCCGGTGGTTCCACCGAGACCGCCAGCGCAGCACTCGGGCCGAGCTTGGCCAGCAGCGTGGGATCGAGTTTCAGCGTGGTCGGCGCACTGCCGCCGATCATGCCCACCGCGATGGGTTTCTGGCCCGCGGGGATCAGCCAGAGCTCCGGCGCGTGCCCCGCCGCGATGGCCTGCGGCTTGGCGGGCACCACGACCATGCGGCCATGACCGACATCCACCGTAGCCGTCCAACCGACCTGGCCGTCGGTTTGGGTGATGGCTGAAGCCATGTAGACGGCCGCGGGAGCAATCGGTTGCCGC
>JAJXYE010000219.1 GCA_021780735.1 Pseudomonadota bacterium
AAGCAGCCGCTGGATCAGGCCGAGTGCTGCGACGTGCTGGATCTGCTGGCGATGCTCGGTTGCGATGCGCAGACCCAGGCCGCGGCACTGTGGTTCGAGCTGGCGCGTGTGGCGCCGGCGTTGTGGGCGGCGCAGGCCAGCCGGCTGCCGAACGAACTGCAGCGCCTGGTGGCCGGGCAGCAGGCGGCCGAGCAGGTATGGGCGCTGCATGCGCAACGCGCTGCGGATGCCGGCTCCGAAGGGCTGCGCCGACTGCTGCTGGCGATCGTGCGCGACCTGCGCGTGGTGTTCGTGCTGCTGGCACGCCAACTGGCACGGATGCGTGCGGCACTGCGTCTGCCGCCCGAGGAAGCTGCCGCGCTGGCGCGACTCACCCGCGACATCCATGCGCCGTTGGCGAACCGGCTGGGTATCTGGCAACTGAAGTGGGAGCTGGAGGATCTGGCATTCCGTTATCTGCAGCCGGAAACCTATCGGCGCATCGCGAACCTGCTGGACGAACGCCGCGCCGATCGCGAAAGCTTCATCCGCGAATCGCTTGACGAATTGCAGCGCGCGCTCGATGCCGCCGGCATCCGCGCCGAACTGGCCGGACGGCCCAAGCACATCTATTCGATCTGGAAGAAGATGCAGCGCAAGGCGCTGGACTTCTCCGACCTTTACGACATCCGCGCGGTGCGCGTGCTGGTCGACAACATCACCGACTGTTACGGCGCGCTGGGCGTGGTGCATGCACGCTGGCCACACCTGCCGAACGAGTTCGACGACTACATCGCCAGACCCAAGCCGAATGGCTACCAGTCGCTGCATACGGCGGTAGTGGGGCCGGCCGGCAAGACCCTGGAGGTGCAGATCCGCACCCATGAAATGCACCGCGCGAACGAACTGGGCGTGGCCGCGCACTGGCGCTACAAGGAGGGCGGCAGCGGCGATGCCGAGTTCGAGGCGAAAATCGCCTGGATGCGCAAGCTGCTGGAGCCGCGTGGCGAGGACGACGGCACGCTGGCTGCCGACCTGCACACCGAGTTGCTGGAGGATCGGGTCTACCTGCTGACCCCGAAGGGCGAGGTATTCGATCTGGCGCGTGGCGCGACGGTGCTGGATTTTGCCTACCTGGTGCACACCGAGGTAGGCCATCGCTGTCGCGGCGCCAAGGTCAACGGCCGTATCGTGCCGCTGACGTTCCAGCCGCAAAGCGGCGACCGGGTCGAGATCCTCACCACCAAGCTGGGCGAGCCCAGCCGCGACTGGCTGTCGCCGCATCATGGCTATCTGCATACGGCACGGGCTCGTGACAAGGTGCGCGCCTGGTTCCGGCGAATCGCCCACGATGCCAACCTGGTGGTCGGCCGCAACATGTTCGAACGCGAGTTGAAGCGACTGGCACTGTCGGCGGCCGATGTATCAAGGCTGCCCGCGCAGTTCCACCTGCAGACCCACGATGAACTGCTGATTGCGCTGGCCCTGGGCGAAGTCACCCCGGGCCAGATTGCCCGCGTGCTGCAGGAGGCGGCGCAGCCGCCTGCGCCTGTGCCTGCACCGCCGCCCAGCGCCCGCTCGCCCTCGATCGAACAAAGCGCGCTGAGCATCGAAGGCATCGGCAACCTGCTGACCACGCTGGCGCGCTGCTGCCAGCCGCTGCCCGGCGATCCGGTGCGTGGCTTCATCACCCGTGGGCGTGGCGTTTCGGTGCACCGCACCGACTGCAGCAGCCTGGCCAGGCTGGCCCGGCGCGATCCGGATCGGGTGATCGAGGTGAGCTGGGGCAGCGCCGCCAGTCAGGCCTATGAGGTGGACATCGAGTTGCGCGGCTACGATCGCAAAGGCCTGCAGAAGGATGTCACCAGTCTGATCAGCAACGCGCAGACCCACATCATCGCCTCTTCCAGCCGAATGCACGCAGCGACAGGCGAAGTGGAAATGCGTTTCACTCTGCGCGTGCGCGATTTCGAGCAACTGTCGACCTTGCTCGGCAAGCTGCTCGCCCTGCCGAACGTCATCGATGTGCGCCGGGTGGGTGTCGGCTGAATACTGAACGGCGAATTTCGCCACGCGGAGCGTGCCGCCGGCCCGATGCTAAGCTGCGCGACGATGTCATCACAGCCGTGAACCATGAGCGCACGCCGGGATCAGCACGACAGCAGAACACAGGTTCGCAGCGAACCGACCCTGGGCGACCTCGATCGGCTCGACACGCCGCGCGCGCCATCCTCCGACGGTCTGCCGCATGTGCGTGTCGAGCCGCGCCGGACGCAGGCCAGTGCCCGCACCGCTGCTGCCGCCAAGCCACGCCGCCGCCGCGGCTGGCTTGCCGTGTTGCTGCTGGTGCTGGGTCTGTTTGCCGCACTCTGGTTCAACCAGGACAGTCTGCGCCGGCAGTTCCCGCGCACCGATCTGAACAACCTGCTGACGCAGGCCCGGCAGGCCTTGCAGGATGGCCATCTGGACGGCCAGGACGGCACCAGTGCGCGTGAGTTGTTCCAGCAGGTCGTGGCGCTGGAGCCGGACAACGACCGTGCCCGCGATGGTCTGCTGCAGGTGGGCAAGGCCGAGCTGGCACAAGCCGATGCGGCGTTGCAGGCAGGCGACATCGGCAAGGCCAGGCAAGAGGCCGCGGTGGCGCGTGAGTTGCTCGGCGGCGGTACTGACGTCGATCGACTTGACCAACTGATCAGCCGCGCGAGTGCAACCCAGGCGCAAACGGTCAATCTGATCGACCTGGCGCAGCAGGCCCTCGCCGCTGGCAAGCTGGTGGGTGCCGATGGTGCCGGCGCGCTGTACCAGCGTGTGTTGCGGGCCGATCCGGACAACGCGGTGGCGGCCCACGGACTCGATCAGGTCGGTTACGCGCTGGCAGTGCAGGCACGCCAGGCGTTCGATGCCGGGGACACCACCACCGCCAGCACGCGTATCGAGCAACTCGCCGCGCTGCAGCCGAACAACGGCGCGCTGCCGGCGCTGCGCGCGCTGCAGGCGCAGACTCGCAGGCAGGACCGCGACGCGCTCGAAGCGGCGCTGCAGCAGGCGCAGGACGCCTTGCGTGCCGGTCACATCAGCGGCTCCGGCGACGACACCGCGCTGGCCCATTACCGCGCGGCGCTGGCGATCGATCCGGACAACGCGCAGGCCAGGGCAGGGCTCGGCGACGTGGCGCAGGCACTGACCGTGCAGGCCAACGCGGCGCTCGATGTCGGCGACACGGCACAGGCCGCTGCGCTACTGGACCAGGCCACGTCGCTGGCACCGAAATCAGCGGATCTCGCCGCGGCACGCGCACGCCTGCGCAGCGTCAGCGCGCGATCGCCGGCTGCCCCCGCCGCAGCCGATGCCCTGCCAACCGTGGTACCGACCGTGCTGTCGCCACAACAGAGCGCAGCAGTGCAGCAACTGGTGCAGCGCGCGCAGCAGGCCACCCGCAATGGCGACATCATGATGCCGCCGGGTGACTGCGCCTACGACCTGTATCGCAGCGCACTGGCCATCGATGGCAACAATGCGGCGGCACTGCACGGATTGCAGGGGCTGCCGGGTCAGGTCGAGCAGCAGTTCAATCGGGCGCTCGGTGCCGGCAAACTGGCGCAGGCGGGCGACATGCTGGCCAATCTGGCCGAGTTGTCGCCCGGCGATCCGGCGCAGGCAACGCTGGGCAACCGCCTGGCCGGCGCCTGGCTGGATCAGGCCGAGCAGCAACTGGCCAGCGGCGATCGCGATGCCGCCCGCCAATCGCTGGAGCAGGCACGCAAGCTGGCGCCGAATCACCCGCGGGTGATCGACTTGACCGCCCAACTGCAGGGCACGCAGTGAGCTTGGCATGACGGTTCTGGTATTCGGCGGCAGCAGCCAGATCGGTCATTTCCTGCTACCCCGGCTGCGTGCCTGCGGCGAACCGGTGCTGGCCGTGAGTCGCCATCCGCGGCCGGCGCAGGCCGGGCTGGAATGGCTGGTCGGATCCCTTCCCGATCAGGTGCCGCCCTTGCCGTCGCTCTCGGCGATCATCAGTTTCGGCCCCTTGCACGCCCTGGCCGAATGGCTGGCGTGCACGCCGTTGCGCAGTGCGCCGCGGGTCATCGCCACCAGCTCGATGAGCGCCGAAAGCAAACGCGAATCGTTGGTGCCGGCCGAGCGCGAGACGGCGCGCCGGTTGCGCGCTGGCGAGCTCGCGCTGGCGGCGGCCTGCGCCAGCCATGGCTGCGCGTGGACGGTGTTGCGGCCGACCCTGGTCTATGGCGCCGGGCTCGACCAGAGCCTCAGCCCGATCGCCCGCCGCGCGATGCGCTTGCGCGTGTTTGCCCTGCCGGCGGGTCGCGGCCTGCGCCAGCCGGTGCACGCCGATGACATCGCGCAGGCGGTGCTGGCCGCGCTGGAGCGCCCGGCCAGCAGTGGACGGATCGTGCCGATCGGCGGCGGCGAGCGGCTGCCCTCGGCGCAGATGTTCGCGCGCGTGCGTCGCAGCCTGCCGCGGGCAACGCTGCCGCTGCCAGTGCCGCGGGTGCTGTTGCGACTGGGTCGCCATCTGCTGCCTCCCTTGCGTGGTCCGTTGAGCCGGCTGGACAGCGATCTGGTGGCCGACAACGACGATCTGCAGCGGTTGCTGGGCATCCACCCGCGGCCATTCCAGCCCGAGGCCGGCATGTGGATTCCGCCTGACGCGTAGAAATGCGGGCTTCGTCGGCATCA
>JAJXYE010000218.1 GCA_021780735.1 Pseudomonadota bacterium
ATGCAGGCGGCAGAACGGTGCATAGCCTTGAAGCACTTTGCAGGGCGCTTCGTCATTGAGGCGCTGCTCGAACGCCTCCGCGGTGCAACCCTGGATGCCGTTGCGGCGGCCGTCGCGCGGGAACAGGCGGATGCGGGCGAACGGGGTGAGAACGATGGACATGGCGGGCGTGTCGTCGTGGGTCGGATCGCCCCAGATTGCCACAGCGTCGACGGCTGCTGGCGCAGCAAGGCGAACTCAGCCGCAGTCCCGGGATTCCAGACCGCCTTCGGCGCGGAAACGGATGACGATGCAGTCGTGGTCGGTGTGGTCGGTGTGGTCGGCGTACCCGCGCGGCGTCTTCACCGCGGTACGCCGTGAATCCAGCCGAAGGGATTTTCTCCGTCCCCATTTCGCGATTCCGGCGGCGACGACGCGTGATCCGACCACCTGCGGCGGAAACAGGGATGCCGTCGGTTTGTGCGTGCGCTGGAATGGCGATGGCTTGATGCTGGTCAATACGCGCGATGGTGACGACGCTATGGTGAACACTCGATACCGGGCAACGGATTCCGGCAGGAGCACGTCGTGCGCACACACTTTCATCAAATCCGGAGCGGCAGCCCGCCGTGCGGGGCATGGCAGTGTTGACCACCCGGGCCAGGAAGGCTTCTCCCGCCGCTGCCACTGGCGCGGATCTGATCAGCACGCTCGGGTCGCCTGCGGGTCACGGCCGGTCGCGCTGGTGGTGGCTGTGGTTGCTTATCCTGGCCATCGTGCTGGGAGCGCTCGTCGCCGGCTGGTGGTTTTTCGGAAGCCGCCGTCCGTCCACGCCGCTCTACCAGACCGCCGAAGTCAGCCGTGGCGATCTGGTGGTGCGGGTGACGGCCACCGGCAACCTGCAGCCGATCAATCAGGTCGACGTCGGCAGCGAGCTGTCGGGCATCATGGAATCGGTGCTGGTTGACGTGAACGACAAGGTCAAGCGTGGCCAGGTGCTGGCGCAACTGGATGTGTCCCGGCTGCAGGATCAGTTGGCCAATGCACGTGGCGCACTGGCGGCGGCGCAGGCCCAGGCGAACCTGGCGGCTGCCACGGTGAAGGAGACCCGCCTGCAGTTCAGTCGGCTCAGCAGCCTGTTCAAGTTGAGCCACGGCGAGCATCCGGCCAAGGCCGATGTGGACACCGCCGAGGCGGCGTGGCAGCGCGCACTGGCCTCCCAGGCCAGCGCACGCGCGGCGGTCACCCAGGCACAGGCCTCGTTGAGTACGGGCGAAACGAATCTGGCCAAGGCCTCGATCCGCTCGCCGATCGACGGGGTGGTACTCAGCCGCACGATCGAACCGGGCCAGACCGTGGCGGCCTCGCTGCAGGCGCCGGTGCTGTTTACGCTGGCCGAGGATCTATCCAAGATGGAGCTGCAGGTCGATGTCGATGAAGCGGATGTCGGCATGGTGCGCGATGGCCAGCGTGCCGAGTTCACCGTCGACGCCTATCCGGGGCGCGAGTATCCGGCCAAGGTACGTCGGGTGGGTTTCGGTTCGCAGACCAAGGATGGGGTGGTGTCGTATCTGACCGTGCTGACCGTCGACAACTCGGATCTCAGCCTGCGCCCGGGGATGACCGCCACTGCCTCGATTGTGGTCAATGAGCGCCGCAACGTGCTGCTGGTGCCGAGCGCGGCCCTGCGTTTCACGCCGGTGACGACGACCGGCGCGGCAGCGCCGGCTTCGGGCAGCCTGGTCAATCGGCTGATGCCCCATCGGCCGCGCGGCGTGGCAGCGAAGCCCACGGCACAGCCAGGTGCGACTCGCCAGGTCTGGATCCTGCGTGACGGCCAGCCGCTGGCCTTGCCGGTCAGCATCGGCGCCAGCGATGGCAAGCAGAGCGAGGTGACTGCTGGCGAGCTCAAGGCTGGCATGCAGGTGATCACCGGGCGCGTCGGCGCGTCGCCATGAGCACGGCTGTAGCGGACGGCGGTACATCCGCCGCGCCGGCACTGATCGAACTGATCGGCGTCACCAAGACCTATGGCCAGGGTGCGGTGGCGATGCAGGCATTGCGCGGCGTCGATCTGGTGGTGCACGAGGGGGAGTTCGTCGCCATCATGGGCCCCAGCGGATCGGGCAAGTCCACGGCGATGAACATCCTGGGCTGTCTCGACGTGCCGACCACCGGCAGCTACCGTTTTCGCGGTGTCGCGGTGGAAACGCTGTCGCGCAATCAACGGGCGCTGCTGCGGCGCAACTACCTCGGCTTCGTGTTCCAGGGCTACAACCTGCTCGGTCGCACCTCGGCACTGGAGAACGTGGAGTTGCCGTTGCTGTACCGCGGCGAGTCGGTGGCCGCACGCCATGCCGCGGCCCGCGAGGCACTGGCCGCGGTGGGCCTGGCCAACTGGGAGCACCATTCGCCGGCCGAACTGTCCGGTGGCCAGCAGCAGCGCGCGGCGATCGCCCGTGCCATCGTCACCCATCCGGCGGTGCTGCTCGCCGACGAACCCACCGGCAACCTCGACACCCAGCGCAGCCGCGAGATCATGGAACTGGTCGTCGCACTCAACCGCGATCGTGGCATCACCGTGCTGATGGTGACCCACGAGCCGGACATGGCGGCCTATGCGCGGCGTGTCGTGCGCTTCGTCGATGGCCGCGTGGAAAGCGACATCCGCAACCCGGAGCCGGCGTAATGCTGTGGAATGCGCTACTGCTGGCGCTCAGGGAGATCCGCCGCAACCTGACCCGCTCGTTTCTCACCGTGCTGGGCATCCTGATCGGCGTGGCCGCGGTGATCACCATGGTCACCCTGGGCAACGGTGCCACCGCGGCGGTATCCACCCAGATATCCAGCCTCGGCAGCAACCTGTTGATGGTGAGACCCGGGCAGCGGCTGGGCGCCGGCCGCGATACTGCCGGCGCGGCGGCATTCAAACTGGCCGACGCCAGCGCGATCGAGAGCGAGGTCAGCCAGCTCAATGGCGTGGCGCCGGTGGTATCGCGCACCGTGACGGTGGTGCACCTGGCCAGCAACTGGTCGACCAGTGTGGTCGGCAGCAGCAATGCCTACTTCAGCGTCGGCAACTGGAAGATCGTCGACGGGCGCATCTTCTCCGACACCGAACTGCAGACCGGCAAGGCAGTCTGCGTGCTGGGTGAAACCACCAGCAACAAGCTGTTCGGCAGCGAAAACCCGGTTGGTGGCACGATCCGCATCAAGCAGTTTTCCTGTGAGGTGATCGGCCTGCTGGCGGCCAAGGGCCAGTCCTCGATGGGCCGCGACCAGGACGACACCATCGTGATGCCGCTGCGCACGGTACAGCGCCGGCTCACCGGCAACCAGGATGTGGGCATGCTGCTGGTTTCGGTACAGGACGGTGCGTCGACCAGCGCGGCCAAGCAGCAGATCGAGGTGCTGATGCGCGAGCGACGCCGCATCGCCGCCAATCAGGAGGACGATTTCAATGTGCTGGACACCCGCGAGATCGCCGAGATGCTGTCCAGCACCACCCGCGTACTCACGCTGTTGCTGGGCGCGGTGGCGGCGGTCAGCCTGCTGGTGGGCGGGGTCGGCATCATGAACATCATGCTGGTGTCGGTGACCGAGCGCACCCGCGAGATTGGCATCCGGCTGGCGGTGGGTGCACTGGAGCGCGAGGTGCTGCTGCAATTCCTGATCGAGGCGGTAGTGCTGTCCTCGATCGGCGGCCTGCTGGGCATGATGCTGGCCACGGTCGCCTCGATCGTGCTGGCCAACCTGATGGCCGTGCCTTATGTCTTCGGGTTGCAGATCAACCTGCTGGCGTTCCTGTTTTCGGCGGCGATCGGGGTGATCTTCGGCTACTTTCCCGCGCGTCGCGCCGCGCGGCTGGATCCGATCGAGGCGCTGCGCCACGAATGAGTCGGAAACCGGGACGGGCAACTTGAATCCACCCCGTCGGGGGTCACCCATGGACGTTGCGCCGTCTCATCCGGCGCCGGGCCCCGCGTTGGCCGGAGTGAGGTCAGGCTGGTTTCCGGCGGGCAAGCACCCCTCACGCCACAAACTGCAATTTTGCCAGCTCCGCATACAACCCGCCCTCGGCCAGCAGGCTTTCATGTGTGCCCTGCGCCACGATGCGGCCAGCGTCGAGGACGACGATGCGGTCTGCCCGCTGCACGGTGGCAAGGCGGTGCGCGATGACCAGGGTGGTGCGGCCCTTTTCCAGACGCTCCAGCGCCTGCTGGATCGCTGCTTCGGATTGCGCGTCGAGTGACGAGGTGGCCTCGTCCAGCAGCAACAGCGGGGCATCGCGCAGGATCGCGCGGGCGATCGCCACGCGCTGGCGCTGGCCGCCTGAGAGGCGCACGCCGCGTTCGCCCATTTCGGCGTCGTAGCCGCCGTCGAGCGCGCGGATGAACTCGTGCGCTTCAGCGGCTTTCGCGGCGTCGATCACTTCCGCGTCGCTGGCGTCCTGGCGGCCGAAGCGGATGTTGTCGGCGGCGCTGCCACTGAAGATGACGGTTTCCTGCGGCACCAGCGCGATGGCGCCCCGCAGGTCGGGCAGGGTCAGCGCGCGCAGGTCGACGCCATCGAGCTTCACCGTGCCCGATTGGGGGTCGTAGAAACGCAGCAGCATGGCGAACACGGTGCTCTTGCCGGCGCCGGAGGGTCCGACCAGGGCAACCGTCTGGCCTGGTTCGACGTTGAGGCTGAA
>JAJXYE010000065.1 GCA_021780735.1 Pseudomonadota bacterium
GCAGGTGCGCGCGGCCGGCGGCGAGGTCCGGATAGTGTTGTTGACGGCAGGCGACAACAATCCCTGGCCACAACGCTGGCTGGAGCGGCGTTTGCTTATCCGCGCGGATGACCGCAAGCGCTGGGGGCGGCGACGGCTGGCCGAGATGCTCCAGGCGATGGCGAGTCTTGATGTGCCGCTGTCTTCGCTGCAATCGCTGGACTGGCCGGATCTGGGTATCACCGATCGGTTGCTCGAGTCGCCGCATAGTGCGGTCGCTGCGCTTGAGGCGGCGATCGGCGAATTTGCGCCGAGCCTGATCGCGTTGCCATCGCTGGAAGACCGCCATCCGGATCATGCTTCGACTCATGTGCTGATCCGACTGGCGCTGGCCGGCCACGCTGCGTCCCCCGTCCTGCTGGCTTATCTGGTTCATGGCGATACCTGTGTCGGCGATGACATCGAGATAGTCGGTACGGCGTCGCAAACGGCAAACAAGCAGGCGGCGCTGGAAAAGCATCGCAGCCAGATGGCATTGAGCGGCCGGCGCATGCGCCTTCTGGCCAATCGACGCGAGTGCTATGCGCGAGAAATCGCTGGAGCGGCGTCGGCACCGGTGACCATCTTGCCCTGGCGGCCGCACGCATGGTTGTTGCCCTGGTTGCGGCTGAGTGTTGTCGGCCCGGCAGGGGCACAGAGCTGGCGATGGCGGGATGCGCCGCTGCTGCGGGATGCTGAAGGCCGGTTCCAACTGTCGATACCGTGCGCGGCGGCAGACGCTCCCCGCTACGCCAGATTGTCCCTGGATCTGCCGTCTCCGTGGATTTTCGATCACTGGGGCTGGTGCCGATTGTCCGGTGTGGCCGGCCCGCACTGACGCCAGTCCCGCGTGAGCTGCGCGACCTGCCGCGGGCGCCGACTTTCCCGATCTGTCTTCCGATGGCAGGCAACACGGTTGCGAGCAGGGTGGTCGCATGCGAGCCATCGCGGGCTGCCGCGGGAAGCTGCGGCAATGAGCCGCAGTCGCCGCCGGTCCGCCAGGCGGACGGAACCCGAAGCAACCACCAGTGAAGCGGCAAGGTCGTCGGAGGTGGTGCGCGCGCGGCGCACCGTCTAAGATCATCCCCATCGACCAGGCGGTCTGCACGCCTGGCAGGAGCCCCGCATGAAACCGATGGCCGCCCGTCAGGGCATCATTTCACTGAAAATCAAGGATGCGGCCGCGCTGTACAACGCCTACATGCCCTTCCTCAAGCATGGCGGGTTGTTTGCTGCCACACCGCAGACCTATTCGCTGGGTGACGAGGTGGTTCTGCTGGTGACTCTGGCCGACGAGACCGAGCGCATGTCGGTGGTCGGCAAGGTGGTGTGGATCAGCCCGGTGGGCGCGCAGGGCAATCGCACCGCAGGCATCGGCATCCATTTCAACGAGTCGAGCGATGCCGAGGCCGCGCGCAGCCGCATCGAGAACATCCTCGCCGGCACGCTCACCTCCGAGCGACCCACCCACACGATGTGAATTTGCTGTCGACAAATCGCCGGTTAATTTGCATCGCGGCGGTCGTCAAGGCTTGTTGTAGTCAAGCGCACTGATACAATAAGCGGATTCGCGAACCCGATTCGCGGAATGTCGGGCGCTTGCGGCTTCAGTCCGCCTGCGTGGCTGGACGGTTCACCGTCGCATCGGCCTGCCGAATGTGGAGTCGCCGGATCGCGAATGGATGTCTGCATCCCCGCGGTCACTGATGCGCCCGAGGGTGCGGAGGTAGGTTGCATCGTGCTTGCCGAATACTGGCCTGTTCTGTTGTTCATCGGCGTTGCCACCGGACTGGGTCTGGTGCTTCTGGTTCTCGGCTTGCTGGCCGGGCCACGTCGTCCCGAGGCGGAAAAACTTGCGCCTTACGAGTGCGGTTTCGAGGCGTTCGAGGACGCCCGCATGCGCTTCGACGTGCGCTATTACCTGCTCGCCATCCTGTTCATCATCTTCGATCTGGAAATCGCCTTCCTGTTTCCGTGGGCGGTGGTGTTCAAGCAGATCGGGCTGAGTGCGCTGATCGAGATGGGGCTGTTCCTGCTGCTGCTGGTGATCGGTTTTGCCTACGTGTGGAAGAAGGGAGCGCTGGAATGGGAGTGATCGATTCCGTCAGCCGGGTGATGCACAACCCGCAGCCGCTGAATTTTGTCGATGACATTCTTCGCCCGGCTGGCGACAACCCGGTTGTCCAGCATGGGTTTGCCACAACGAGTGTCGATGCATTGATGAACTGGGCACGCACCGGCTCGATGTGGCCGGTGACGTTCGGCCTCGCCTGTTGCGCGGTGGAGATGATGCATGCCGGTGCGTCACGGATGGATCTGGATCGCTACGGAGTGATCTTTCGGGGCAGCCCGCGTCAATCCGACGTGATGATCGTGGCCGGCACCCTGGTCAACAAGATGGCGCCGGCACTGCGCAAGGTCTACGACCAGATGCCCGAGCCGAAGTGGGTGATCTCGATGGGCAGCTGCGCCAATGGCGGCGGCTATTACCACTATTCCTATTCCGTGGTGCGCGGGTGCGACCGCATCGTGCCGGTGGACATCTACGTGCCGGGCTGCCCGCCCACGGCCGAAGCATTGATCCACGGCATTCTGCAACTGCAGAAGAAAATTCGTCGCACCAGCACCATCGCGCGTTCGTGAGGCACTGAAATGTCCGATACATCTGCGACCTCGCTGGCCGAGCGCCTCATTGCGCGATTCGGTGACACGCTTAACGTCAGTTCGGTTAGGCAGGAGGTTACCGCCGAGGTGGCTGCCGGCGACCTGATTGTGGTGGCCACGGCCTTGCGCGACGAGCCGGCATTCCGCTTCTGCGAACTGATCGACCTGTGCGGTATCGACTTTCTTGGCTACGGCCAGACCGAGTGGGACACCGAGACCGTTTCCGGAACCGGCTTTTCGCGGGGCGTCGAGGGTCAGGCACAGGGTCGCTTCACCTGGGCCGAGCGGCCCCGCGGCATCAACCAGCCGCGCCGTTTTGCCGCCATGGTTCAGCTGCTTTCAATCGAGCACAACTGCCGCCTGCGTCTGCGGGTGTTCTGCGAGGACGACAGCCTGCCGATGGCGCCGTCGCTGACCCCGGTATGGCCGGGCGCGAACTGGTTCGAGCGTGAGGCGTTCGACCTCTATGGCATCATCTTCGATGGTCACCCCGACCTGCGCCGCATCCTCACCGATTACGGTTTCATCGGCCATCCGTTCCGCAAGGATTTTCCGCTGATCGGCAACGTCGAGGTGCGCTACGACCCTATCCAGCAGCGAGTGATCTACGAGCCGGTGTCGATCGAACCGCGTGTCCTGGTGCCTCGTACCATCCGCAACGACGCCGACCTGATGCAGGCCAAGGCCGAAGCCGCTGACCACTGGCGGGAGAATTGAGCATGCAGGAAATCCGCAACTACACGATGAACTTCGGCCCTCAGCATCCGGCCGCCCATGGCGTGCTGCGCCTGTTGCTGGAGATGGATGGCGAAACGGTCGTGCGCGCCGATCCGCATGTGGGCCTGCTGCATCGTGGCACCGAGAAACTGTGCGAATCCAAGCCGTTCAATCAGTCCATCGGCTACATGGACAGGCTCGACTACGTGTCGATGATGTGCAACGAGCACGCCTACGTGAAGGCGATCGAGAACCTGCTGGGGATCGAGGCACCGGAGCGCGCGCAGTACATCCGCACCATGTTCGACGAGATTACCCGCATCCTGAACCACCTGATGTGGATCGGCTCGAGTGCGCTCGACCTCGGCGCGATGGCGGTATTCCTGTACGCGTTCCGCGAACGTGAAGAATTGATGGATCTGTACGAGGCGGTCTCGGGCGCGCGCATGCACGCCACGTATTACCGCCCTGGCGGCGTTTACCGCGACCTGCCGGCGCAGATGCCGCAGCACCGCGAATCCCCCTGGCACAAGGGCAAGGATCTGAAGCGCCTGAACAGCTGGCGTGAAGGCTCGATGCTGGACTTCATCGATGCATTCGTCGCCGACTTCCCCACGAAAGTGGATGAATACGAGACGCTGCTGACCAACAACCGGATATGGAAGCAGCGCACCGTGGGCATCGGCGTGGTTTCGCCGGAACTGGCGAAGGCCTGGAGCATGACCGGCCCGATGCTGCGCGGCTCGGGTATCGAGTGGGATCTGCGCAAGAAGCAGCCGTATGCGAAGTACGCCGATGTCGACTTCGACATCCCGGTCGGGATCAACGGCGACTGCTATGACCGTTATCTGGTTCGCGTCGAGGAAATGCGTCAGGCGAACCGGATCATCGGCCAGTGCGCGAAATGGCTGCGCGCGAATCCCGGTCCGGTGATGGTGCAGAACTTCAAGGTGGCGCCGCCGTCGCGGGTCGAGATGAAGGAGGACATGGAAGCGATGATTCATCACTTCAAGTTGTTCACCGAAGGCTATTGCGTGCCGGCCGGCGAAACCTATGCCGCGGTCGAGGCGCCGAAGGGCGAGTTCGGCTGCTACCTGGTTTCCGACGGCGCCAACAAGCCGTTCCGCGCCCATCTGCGTGCGCCGGGCTTTGCCCACTTGTCATCCATGGACTCCATTGTGCGCGGCCACATGCTCGCC
>JAJXYE010000378.1 GCA_021780735.1 Pseudomonadota bacterium
CAGCCTGGTGCTCGCCGACGTACCCGGCAGCCGCGAGAGCGGCGGCGAAGCACGCGAAACGCTGGCACGCGAGGAAGCACTGCGTGCGCACGCGGTGATCTACCTGTGCGCCGGCGACCTCAACCGCAACCAGGCCGAGGAGCTGCGCTGGCTGGCCGACTTCGGCAAGCCGCTGCTGCTGGTGCTGAACAAGGCTGACCAGTGGGCCGACGCCGAACGCGAACAGCTGCTCGAGCACCTGCGCCAGCAGTCACGCGGCATTGCCAGCGCCGTCGTGGCCATCAGCGCCGGCGGCAGCGAGCGCTATCAGCGCCAGCTCGCCGACGGACGCACCGAGTCGGTCGAGCGCCAGCGCCCGCCTGTCATCGAACCGCTGCTGCAGGCACTGACCCGACTCACCGCCAGCGGCGTCGAGGGCCTGGAAAAGCTGCGTGAAAACGCCGTGCTCGCCGGCCTGCACCAGCGTACAGGCACGCTGGAAGCACAGACCCGCGCCGAGCAGGCCGAACGCATCGTGCGCAAGTACGCGCGCCGTGCCATCGTCGGCGCGATGGCCGCGGTGGCACCGGGCAGCGACCTGGTGATCCAGGGCGTACTCGCCACCGGCCTCGTCCGCGCGCTGGCCGAGCTCTACGGCGTGAGGGTCAGTGATGTGCAAATCGAGGATTTCGTGCAGCAGGCCAGACTCACCCTGCGCACCGGCAGTTCGATCGTGCTCGCCGTGGCCGGCAATGCGCTGAAGGCGTTCCCCGGCCTGGGTACGCTGAGTGGCGGCGTGCTGCATGCGTTCGCCTACGCGCTGATCTTCGATTCGATGGGCCGAGCGCTGGCCGCTTCGCTGGCCGAGCGGCATACGCTGGATCAGGATGATGCGGGGGCGCGGTTGAAGGAGTTGCTTGCCGATGCGGGGAGTGGGCGCTTGCGGCAGTTGGCGTCGCTGACGATGGAGACGATGCGGGAGCGTGACTCGCGCTGAATGCGTCGCTTGCCATGGCTTGCGGCGACACTTTGAGTCAAGAGCATTGATTCGCCGGCGGCGTCCGAGCTACCTCTCATCGGCTTGTCCACCTTTGCCAAAGGGATCCGGGTGGCGCCGCGGGCGGGCGCGGCCCGCATTCCTGGACATGCCTGGTCAGGAACGCGTCGGCTCCGAGCGGGGAGCCACGCATGAATCAACGCATCATGGGTGGATGTCGGCTCAGCGTACCCCTCGCACCGGCAGGATGGCCCAGGCGCCAAGCGCGACAAGGACAGCCGCCATCACGAACAGGGCCGTAAAACTTTCCCCGCTTGCAGCCAGGATGCCGGGGGCGATTGCCGGCATCAACAACTGTGGCAGGACACTGGCGATGTTGAAGATCCCAAGGTTCCTGGCCGCCTGCGTTTCACGCTCAGGCAGCACATCGTTCAGCAGTGCGAGGTCAACAGCCAGGTACGTACCCTGTGCAATACCGGTAATCGCCATTCCCACGAGGAACCATCGATACGAGTCGGTGACCGCGATCATCAACAGGGCCAGCGCGTAGACCAGCGCCGCGCTGGATACAAAAACCTTGCGCCGCCCGACGGCATCGGAAAAGCTGCCGGCCAGCAAGCTGAAGGCGGCCAGCATGCAGGCCTGTACCAGGGTGGACACGAAGATCCGATGCGGCGCCTCGCCCGGCGGACAGTGCAGTTGATGGATCAGGTAGAACTCCTGGTAGGTCAGCAGCACAGCGACTCCGGCAAAGAGCAGCAAACGGCTGCTCCAGACCCAGGCGAAATCCGGGAAGCGCAGCGGATTGATCCAGAAACTGCCCAGGAATCCGCGCCAGCCGTAGTGCGCTCGCTGCACTGAAGCCAGGCGACTGTCCTGCAGTGCACAGGCCAGGACGAGGGCACAGGCGAAGGCAATGGCGGCCGGCACCATGAAGATGGCGAGCGTGGAATCCACCAGCGCCTGCACCAGGAATGTGCCGCATACCATGCCCAGCGGCAGGCTGATGCTGACGATGCCCGATACCGTGCCGCGCTGCGACGCCGGGATCTTGTCGGCGAGAATTGCTGCCAGCGCAGCCAGTTGCGCGTTGTAGGCAAGCTGGGTGACGCACCAACCCAGCAGAAGCTGCGCAACCGATGCAGCCTGCGCCACGACCATCAGTCCTGCCGCGCCACCCAGAGCACCGCCAATCAGCCAGGGCCGGCGCATGCCGTAACGTGAAGTCGTGCGATCGGACAGCCGCCCAAAGAACGGGTTGGCAAACAACGCTGTCAGTGCCCCTACGCCCACCACCAGCGAGAGGCTGTCGTCCGCGTGCGCGGGATCGATCACGCGCACGCGCATCGCCAATCCCACCAGGATCGGCGACAGCAACGCCATCCACAAGCCTGTATAGGCCAGGCCATAGACCGCCATGAAGACCCGGCCGACGGGCCGCGCACACGACACTGGGTGAGCGGGAATCCCGCCTTGCGGGAATCCAAGCATTGCCGCTCCAGCCTTGTCGTCGATCACCGTCATTGGCGCCCCGTGAATCCGTCCGCAAGCTCCATGACGAGGCATGGGACGGCAGATGGCCAATCCTACGACTTTCCGGGAGCAGCCGAAGATTCTCGCAACTGGAGTTGGTACGGCAACCGCTCCTGCTGGCGCATGGCCGGATCACGAATCGCCTGCAATACGCTTTCGACAGCCGCACAGCCCATCTCGCGACACGGCTGGCGAACCGTGGTCAGGCCTGGCGAGATCAACTGCGACACCGGCGTACCGTCGAAGCCACATACCGACAGCTGGCCGGGAATGGTCAACCCGCGTTCGTAGGCTTCGCGCATCACGCCGCACGCCATGTCGTCGTTCGCCGCAAAGATTGCCGTCGGCGGACGATCATGATCAAGCAACGTCCTGGCAGCCGCCACACCCGCTGCGAAAGTGAAATCTCCATCGACCACGAGCGACTCGTCATACGCGATACCGGCCTTGCGCAACGCATCGCGATAGCCGCTGTGCCGCCAGGTGCGCGCGCCATGCCCCTTCAGCCCGGTGACGTGGCCTATTCGCTGATGCCCTAGCGAAAGGAGATGGCCGACGATGTCCGCCGCCGCCTTGCGCTCGTCGAAACCGATGTCGATGCACGACTCACGCAATTTTGAGGAGATCGTCGAATAGCGTATGTCCAGCTCATGCAGACGCTGCAGCAGTCTCGCGTTATTCGCATGGGGCGGCACCAGAACCAGCGCGTCCGGGCGATGCTGCGCCACGAAGCCGTCGATGCGTGCAGCCAGGTCGTCCGCTGCATCGAACGGATGCAGGACAGCGTTGTACGGCGTTCCGTCGCATGCCTGCAGCACACCCACGATGACGTCCATGATGTAACTGGACACGGCGGTCGGGTTGTCGTAAAGCAGCGCGACCAGATACGAACGGTTCCCCGCGAGACTGCGCGCCGATGCGTTGGGCACGTAATTGAGATCTTTGATCGACGTCTCGATGCGTGCGCGCAGGTTGGCACGCACGTTCGTATACCCATTGAGGACGCGGGATACCGTCTTGACGGATACGCCCGCATGCGCTGCGACGTCTTCAATTCTCGCGGCCATATGCAAAATCTCATCCCGTATGTATTGCGTCGCACCATGCCGCTCGAAACCGAGAGCGAACATCAAGCCGGACGTCAGTCATCCGCCGCCAAATACCAGCGTTGGTATTTTTGCACGGGGGAGGCTGTCTTGGCAGCTGCACCCGAGCGTGCAGAAACTTCGTCCATTCCTGCAGGCACATATCGGCACTTCGTCCATGCATTGCATTGCAGCATGATCCCGGGCACATCAGCTCAATTCGCGAGGATTGTAGTCTCTCGATCCATAAATACCAGCGCTGGTATTTTTAATTGACAGCGCTTGTATATTTGGCTAGCTTGCATCGCCATCAAGAGCAAACATGCCACGCGGCGCTACGCCAGGGGAGTAGACGGATGTCCATCCGATGTATTGAGCGCCACGCGCTTTTGCAGGCACTGGCCGGCCGCGCGGCATGGCGGGAGCCCGGAGCGAACACGCGGGGCATGCAGGGTGAAGTGGAAAAGGGCGATGGGTAACCGTCGCCTGCACAGGCGAATCACGTCCCGCCCAACGCCACCATCGAACGCCAGTCAGCCCCTGCGCACCACACCCGCCGACTCGCAAGCAAGTCGCGACTGGCAAGGCGCCATGGCGGAGAGATGGTCCGGAAACGCGGTACCGGTCGAGTAATCACGAAATTCCCGAGGAGCGCAGAAGTGAGAAAGCAATCCATGTATTCGTATGTGTCCAGTGCCTTTCAGCAGCGACAGCTGCCCTTTGCAATCGCGATGACGCTGTTCGCGGCAGGCCAGCTGCATGCGCAGGCAGCGCCGACCGCGCCGCAGGCGAACGATCAGACCGTGCAGACCGCGAAGAAGGACGCCGCATCCGCTTCCGGCAGGAAGGATTCGAAGGACGACAAGAAAAAGTCGGTGACGAACCTGACGGGCATGACCGTCAACGGCTATGCGGCCAGCCTGAACCGGGCGCAGCAGATCAAGCGCTACGCGGACACGGTGGTAGACGCCATCTCCGCGCAAGACGTGAGCTCGTTGCCC
>JAJXYE010000230.1 GCA_021780735.1 Pseudomonadota bacterium
AGCAAGATGGCGCGCAGGGGAGCGGGCAGCCATCGGACGCGCTGCCGTATCGGCGCAGCGCCTGCTCACCTCGCCCTGGCATGCCGCACCTGCACCTGATGCTCGACGCCATCGTCGCGCAGTGGCACGCAGCCGTCGGCCTGCGCCACACCGTCGAGCGTGATCAGGCTGCCGCTACCCTCTTCGACCTGCTGCAGCTCGATCCGATACCACGTGTCGCGATGGCGATAGCTCATGCTGAAGCCTTCCCACTCCTTCGGCAGTACCGGCGCGAAGCGCAGACGACCCGCTTCCAGACGCAGGCCGAGCAGCGACTCGACGATCAACCGGTACATCCAGCCGGCCGAGCCGGTGTACCAGCTCCAGCCGCCGCGGCCGACGTGCGGCTCGACCGCGTAGACATCGGCGCTGATCACGTAAGGCTCGACCTTGTAGACGTCCATCTGCTGCGCATCGAGGCTGTGGTTGACCGGATTGATCATGCGCAGCAAGTCCCAGGCGCGGGCGCTGTCGCCCAGCTCGGCGAAGGCCATGGCGGCCCAGATCGCCGCATGGGTGTACTGGCCACCGTTCTCGCGTACACCGGGGACGTAACCCTTGATGTAGCCCGGGTCCATCGCGGATTTGTCGAACGGCGGGTCGAGCAGTTGCACCAGGCCGGCGGCACGCCGCACCAGGTACCGGTCGAGTGAGTCCATCGCCTGCTGCCGGCGCTGCGGGGAAGCCATGCCGGACAGCACCGACCAGCTCTGCGCAATCGAGTCGATGCGACATTCGTCATTGCTCGCCGCGCCCAGTGGAGTGCCGTCATCGAACCAGGCGCGGCGGTACCAGGCGCCATCCCAGGCGTGTTGCTCGAGCGCAACGCGCAGTTTCCCGACTTCACTTTCGCAGCGTGTCGCGAAGATTTCGTCGTCATGCAGTCGCGCCACGTCGGCGAAGCGCTGCAGCACTTCGCAGGCAAAAAAGCCCAGCCACACGCTTTCGCCGCGACCCGCCTCGCCGACCCGGTTCATGCCGTCGTTCCAGTCGCCGCTGCCGATCAGCGGCAGGCCGTGTTCGCCGCGCGGCAAGCTGTGTTCGATCGCCCGCTGGCAGTGCCGGTACAGGCTTTCGTGCAGGCCTGAAGGTTGCGCCAGGTCGTAATAGGATTCCTCGCCCGGGTGCAGCTGGCGGCCCTCGATATAGCCGACCTTGATGTCCAGCACGGCACGGTCGGCGGTGGCCAGCACGTAGCGACTGGTGGCCAGCGGCAGCCACAGGTAGTCGTCGGAACAGGCGGTGCGCACGCCACGATTCTGCGGCGGATGCCACCAGTGCTGGACGTCGCCTTCGGGGAACTGGTGCGCCGCGCACAGCAACAACTGCGCCCGCGCCAGCTCCGGCGCCGCATGCACGGTGGCCATCGAGTCCTGCAGCTGGTCGCGGAAGCCGAACGCGCCGCCGGACTGGTAATAGCCGCTGCGCGCCCAGATGCGGCAGCCGATGGTCTGGTACAGCAGCCAACCGTTGGCCAGCACGTCCAGTGCCGGCTCCGGTGTATGCACCTGCACCGCGCCGAGGGTGCGCTGCCAGTGCTCGCGCACCCTGGCCAGCGCCTCGGCCGCCGAGCCGCTGCCGCGGAAGCGCTGCACCATGGCGCTGACGTCGTTTGCATCGCGGCCCAGCCCGAGGCGGAAGATCAGCTGCTGCTGCTCGCCATGCTCCAGACTGAGCCGCGACTGCAGCGCAGCGCACGGATCGAACCCCGCGCCGAGACGGCCGGACAGCTGTGTGCGGCCCAGCGCCGCCGGTGCCGCCATGCTGCCGTTGCGGCCGAGGAACTCGCTGCGGTCGCCGGCGACGACGCGCTCGGCATCGTCCAGATCGAAGAACGCCACGCGGTCGGGGAACTCGGTGTTGTAGCTGTTGCGGGCGAGCAGCGCGCCGCTGGCCGGATCCGATTCGGTGACCACGTGCATCGCGGTCTTCTCGCGCAGGTCGCCAAGCAGCCACTCGACGTAACCGGTGGCGCTGAGTCGGCGTGCGCGACCGCTGCCGTTGCGCAGCTTCAGCACCGAAAACTTCACCGAGGCGTCCAGCGCCACGTAGACCCACAGCTCTGAATGGATGCCGTCCTCCTCGTGCTCGAACACGCTGTAGCCGAAACCGTGGCGAGTCACGTAGCGGCCGTTGCCGCGGATCGGCAGCGGCGTGGGTGACCACACCTTGCCGGTTTCCTCGTCGCGCAGGTAGATCGCCTCGCCGCCTTCGTCGCCAACCGGGTCGTTGTGCCATGGCGTTAGGCGGAACTCGTGCGCGTTCTCGCCCCAACTGTAGGCACTGCCACTGTCGGAGATCACGCTGCCGAACTGCGGATTGGCCAACACGTTGGCCCACGGCGCCGGCGTGCTGTCGCCGTCGCCGAGCTCGATCACGTACTCCTGACGATCGACGTCGAAGCCACCGCGCGGATTGACCAGCTGCAGCCCGGCCAGCGCGCTCTCCGGCGCAGGCAAGGGTGACAGCACCGTTGGTCGCTCGCTGCCTCGGCTGGGCTCGAACATCGGCGCATGCGTCTCGAGCTGGCGCCGGTCGATCTGTTCGGCCAGGCTGCCACGATGGTCGGCCAGCACGATGCGTGCGCTGGCCTGAACCACCAGGCGATCCTCGCTGGACAATTGCTGCGCCGGGCGCACGAAGATGCCGCCGGGGTGATCGAGCAGGCTGGCCTCGCTGCCGGAGCCGATCAGCCCCATGATCTGGTCCTGCAGATCCTGCCGGTAGCCGGCGCGATCCTCGTTCCAGATCACCAGGTCGACGGCCAGGCCCTTCTGCCGCCAGTACGCGTGCGCCTGCACCAGTTGGCGCACCAGTTCGATCCGTGCCGGATCGGCTATCTGCAGCAGCACGATCGGCAGGTCGCCGGAGATCGACTGGCCCCACATGCCGGACTGGCCGCGGCGGTTGCCGCGCAGGATGCCCGGCTCGGCGCGCAGGCTGGCGTTGGGAAAGACGATGGCCGTGGCCATGCGCTCGTACAGCTGGGCGTCGGCGAGGCTGGCGTTGAGCTGGCGCAGTAGCACCTGACTGTGCGTCCAGGCCAGGTCGAAGACGCGGTCGGCGAGGTGGCGGTCGCGGTACTTGCCGATCAGCTGCACGCAGCCGTCGCGCTGCTCGGCGAAGCCGGTGACGAAGTCGATGGTGGCCGACTGCTCCGGCTCCAGCGTGATGCGGCAGCGGATCGCCACGATCGGATCGAGTACCGAACCCTGGCTGTTGGACAGCTTCGCCTGCTCGCGATCCAGCGCCTGCGGCTCGGCCGTGCTGCGGCCGCGGCCGAGGAAACGGGCGCGATCGGTTTCGTAGGAGATCGCATCGATGTCGGCACCGTGCACCGCCAGCAGGTGAAACATCCATGGCACCGCCTCGTCATGCGCCCGCTTGCGCCGCGTGCACACGATCGCCTGCAGTGCCGGCAACAGCTCGGTCTGCACGAACAGCTTGCTGAAGGCCGGGTGCAGCGCATCGGCAATCGCTGGCGCCAGCACCACCTCGGCATAGCTGGTCAGCTCGATCGTGCGGCGCTGGCGGCTGCGGTTGGTGATGTGGGTGCGGCGCAGCTCGATATCGTCTTCCGGCGACACCACGATCTCGGTGTGGCTGTCGAACTCGCGCTCGCGCACGCGGAACTCGGCGCGCGATTCGGAGAAAATCGCCTCGAACAGCTCGGTCTTCCGGCGTGTGGGCTGATAGCTGGTGGACCAGTACGCGCCGCTGGCCACGTCACGCAGGTAGCAGAACATGCCCCAGTGATCGCGGGTGATGTCCTCGCGCCAGCGGGTCAGTGCCAGGTCGCCGCGCCGGCTGGAGCCACTGCCGGCGCTGCTCAGCATCACGTGGTAGCGCCCGTTCGACAGCAGCTGCAGGGCAGGACGAGGTCGATCCGGGTTGCCGAAGACGCGCAGGCGGGCCTCGCTGGCCGGGTTGCCGATGTCGCTGTCGGCGAAGCCGGAGGCATGCAGGTATTCGGCCGCCGTCTTCGGAATGCGTTCCTGCAGCAGCAGGCTCGTGGCGCGGCATTGCGGATCGGATTCGAAACGCCGCTGCATCGGCCGGCCGAGCAGGGCGTAGTCCAGCGCCAGCAGACTCATGCCCTGGTGATGCGCCATGAACTGCCGCACCAGCGCCGATGACTGGCCGACCGGCAAACGCGCCGGGGTGTAGTCAATCGCCTCGTACAGGCCGTAGCGGCCCAGCGCACCGTCGTCGGCCAGTCGCTGCAGGTTCCGGGTAGCCGCCGCTGGCGCCACCATCATCGCCAGCGCACTGGCATAGGGTGCAATCACCACGTCGTCGCCCAGCCCGCGCTTGAGGCCCAGACCGGGCACGCCGAACGCGCGGTACTGGTAGGTGAAGTGCGCGTCCAGCGTGTGATAGCCCGATTCGGACACACCCCACGGCAGGTTCAGCTGATTGCCGTAGTCGATCTGTCGCGCCACCGCGGCACGGCAGGTCTGGTCGAGCAGGGTGCCTTCGTAGCTCGGCATCACCAGGTTCGGCATCAGATATTCAAACATCGAGCCGCTCCACGACAGCAGCACGGGTTCACCACCGACGGTGGTGAGCAGGCGGCCGAGCGCGAACCAGTTGTCCTGCGGCAACTGGCCCTGCGCGATCGCCACGAAACTGGCCAGTCGCGCCTCCGACGCCAGCAGGTCGTAGCAGCCCGGATCGAGCCGGCGCTGGTCGACGTTGTAGCCGATCGCCAGCAGGTCGCGCGCGCTGTCGTACAGAAAACGGTAATCCATCAAGGCCAGCTCGCCGACTTCGCGGGCGAGCTGCTCGATGGCGGCGATGCGTTCCCGCGCTTGCCCGCGCACCGTCTCGGCCACCGCCGCCGGCCAGCACAGCGGCTCGATCTGCGCCAGCTGGCGCAGGCTGGGTATGGCGCTGAAGCCGACCTCGTCGTCCTCCGGCGGATCGAGCAGGAACAGCACAGCCTCCTGCTCCAGTTCGGCCGATTGCGCGAGCAGCGCTTCGAGCCAGAACGCGGCATCACTGTCGAGCTCGACCGGCAACGTCTCGCGCAGCGCCTCGGCCTGCCGGCACTGTTGCTGCAGCACGGCGGCGACCGCACTGGCACGGCGCGGTGGCGCCTCCAGCGCATGCTGCAATTGCCGCTGCATCGGTTCCAGCGTGGTGGCGTCGTCGCCGCCCAGTGCATCGTGCAGCAATTGCGCCGTATCGAGCAGACCCTGCAAAACGCATGGCCGGAACACCGGTTCGTCGATCAGTTCGAGCAGGCCCGGGCCCAGGGTCAGCAGGTGGCCCGCCAGATTGCCGCTGTCCACCGCTGAGACGTACAGCGGCGCCAGCGGCTGCAGGCTCAGCGTGTCGTACCAGTTGTAGAAATGCCCGCGATAACGCGGCAGTTGCTGCAGCGTGGCCAGCGTGGCGCGGGTGCGCGCCAGCAGGCGGCCGGCGCCGAGAAAACCGAAATCGTAAGCCGCCAGGTTGGCCAGCATCGCCATGCCAATATTGGTCGGCGAGGTACGGTGCGCGATCACCGGGCCAGGTTGCACCTGCAGGTTGTCCGGCGGCAGCCAGCGTTCGGCCGCACCGACATGGCTGTCGAAGAACGCCCAGGTCTGCCGCGCCAGGCCACGCAGAAAGCGCGTCTGTGTCGCAGTCGGCGCAAACACGTCGGTTCGCCGCGGCTGGCTGATCCACCATGCGATCGACGGCGACAGCAGCCACAGCAGCAGCAACGGCGCAGCCAGCAGCAGCACCATCGGCCGCTGCAGCGCCAGCAGCGCCGCCAGCAGCACGGCCAGCGCCGGGCCGACCCACATCATCCGCCACAGCGCCGCCGGTGCGTTGCTGCCGTTGCGCTCGACGTCGCTGGAGGTCTGCCACTGCAGCAGGTGGCGATGGCTGACCGTGATGCGCCAAAGCGTGCGGACGATCGCGTCGAGATGGTAGTACGCCTCGTGCGGCAGGAAGGCCAGGCTCAATGCCATCCGCGAAAAGTGCTGCACGCCGGCCATGAAACCGGCGCGCACATGCTGGTCCAGTTGCACGTCTCGCGGCTTCTGCACGAACTCCAGCAGCGCGGCGAGCAATGGCGGCACCAGCACCATCGACAGCACCGCCAGGGTCCACGAAAGCGCCGGCGAGATCGCAAGCCAACCGACCAGCAACAGCAGCAGCAGCGACACCGGCACCAGGCTGCGGCGCAGGTTGTCGAGGATTTTCCAGCGTGACAGTGCCGTCAGCACATTGCGGCGCCAGCCGTCATGCGCGGTCGGCGCCCACGGCAGCAGCCAGGGCAGCAACTGCCAGTCACCGCGGATCCAGCGATGCCGCCGCCTGACATCGGCGCTGTAGCGGGCCGGGTATTCCTCGAACAGCTGCACATCGCCGAGCAGACCCGAGCGCGCGTGGCAACCTTCGACCAGATCGTGGCTGAGGATGCAGTGCTCGGGGAAGCGGCCGTCCAGGGTGCGCTCGAACGCGTCGATCGCGTAGATCCCCTTGCCGATGAACGAACCTTCGTGGAACAGGTCCTGGTAGACGTCCGAAACCACCTGCGTGTACGGATCGATGCCGGCATCGCTGCCGTACAGCTGGGCGTAGCGTGAACGCGCCACGCTGGGCAGGCTGATGCCCACGCGCGGCTGCAGGATGGCGTAGCCGCTGACCACACGGCAACGCAGCGGGTCGTACACCGCGCGATTGAGCGGGTGGTCGATGCTGCCGACAAAGGCCTGCGCCGCATCGCGCGGCAGCTCGGTGTCGGTATCCAGGGTGATCACGTATTGCACTGCGCCCAGCGCCTCGATATCGCCGACGACGCGCATGAACTGATCCGTCGCCCTGCCGCGCAGCAAGGCATTGAGATCTGCCAGCTTGCCGCGTTTGCGCTCGTGCCCTATCCAGCGGCGTTCCGAGATGTCCCAGCGGCGCGGCCGGTGAAACAGGAAAAAGCGATCGGCCGTGGCGCTGGCGTAACGCTCGTTGAGCGCCTCGATGCGTCGCTGCGCCAGACGCAGCAGGGCCTCGTCCCCGGGCAAGGTCTGCTGATCGGCGTCGGTGAAATCGGTGAGCAGGGCGAAGTGCAGGTTTTCGTCGCGGTTGCCGAGGAAGCGCACCTCGAGCGCGTCGACCAGCTCCTCCACATCGTGCGCCGTGGCAATCAGGCTGGGAATCGCCACCACGGTGCGCGCACGATCCGGAATCCCCTTGCTGTAGTTCATCCGCGGCAGCAGTTGCGGCGGCACGGCCAGCGTCGCCATCCAGTTGAGCAGGCTCGAACCGAGCTGGCTGGCCAGTATCGCGGCCGGCATCGCCAGCGCGATCAACGCCCACGTCTCCCAGTTGTCCATGGCGGCGGCCCGTACAAGCGGCTCGGCGAAAGCAATCGTCAGCGCGATAAGCAGGCCCAGATAGATCGTGACCGGTGCGCGATCGAAGCCCAGGCGCAAGCGCTCGGCAAGCTTCGCTCGCACGCCAAGGTGCTGCTCCAGCAAGGCAAGCCCGGCGTCGGTCAGGTAGTAGCCGACATGCCGTTGCAGGCTCGGCGCGTCGGCATCCGCCGCGGCACGGCCGAGTTCCACGCTGGCCCGGGCGACCCGGATCTCGTCGAGGCGATGCCGCCGGGCCAGCGCTTCCACCTTGTGCCGGTAGCGGTCGCGGGTGGGGAAATCCATCGCGGCGTGGATCCCGGCCGGATCCGCACGCAACTGCTGCTCGACCAGACTGACGCGCTCGACGAATTCGCGCCAGTCGATGGCCGCCAGAGCACGCAGGCTGCCGATGCTGTTGCCCACCGAGACCTGGGCGGCGGCCTGCTGCTGTGCCTCCAGCTGGATCAGGTGATCGATGCTCTGGCCCGACTCGGACAGGCGCTGCTCGATCCAGCTCAGCGGCAGCGCCAGCGCCGGACTCTGGCCTTGCAGCCGACGCGCCATCTCCGCCACGAACGGGCCGTTCATCGGCGGATCGGAGCGCGCCATGTCGGCGACCACCAGCACCACGCTGTTCGGCTCGCGCTCGGCCATCGCGGTCATGTTGTCGGCCCAGCTCACCGCCTTGCCACGATGACGCCAGTCGGCCAGCACCCGCGCGGCGACCCGGCGCAGGTTTTCGATCAGGGCCAGCCGCAGCATGATCGGTATCGCCCACAGCTCGCCCAGCTTCAGCGGCGCCACTTCCTGATAAGCCTGGATGAAGCGGTGCAGGCTGTCGGTGTCGACCCGGCCATCGCCGTGCGAGATGATCTCCAGCGCGATGTCGTATACCCGCGGCAGGCCTGCGGAGGGGCCGTTGTCCAGTCGCGGCAGCTCGCGGCTGTAGCCCTTGGGCAGATGGCGCCGGGCGATCCGGATCTGCTCCTCGATCAGGTAGAAGTTGTCCAGCAGCCACTCACCGGCCGGGCTGATGCGGATCTTGCGCCGGGTTGCCCGGGTCAGCCGTTCGCAGGCGTGGGTCACCACTGCCTCGTTGTCGTCCAGCCGACCGAGCAACAGATCCGGGCTCGAGCGCTCACGCAATCGGTGCTGAGTGGCGAGCACGCGGCCGTGACGCTCCATCTGCTCGACGCTGAACAACTCCGCGCGCAGCGCCGGCTCCTGTTCCGGCCGGGTACGCGCGGCGGCGCGGCGACGGCGGAAGGCGCGCAGGCGGCGCAATTTGAGCTGATCGAGAATGCTGCCAATGTTCAAGCGCTTCACTTCCATTGCGGCATGGGTCGGATCGCGATCACCGGGGGGCCATGACCACCGGCGCTCGAACCGAACCTACGCGCCTGCACGTGAAGATCGCGCACGCTACGATGCGCGCTGGTTGCTGCCCATGGAGTACTGCCGTGTCCGTGCTGATTCGTCCCGCCACCCTCTCCGACCTGCCCGAGCTGACGGCCTGGAACGCGGCGATGGCGTGGGAAACCGAACACAAGCGGCTGCATCCGCCGACGCTCGAGCGCGGCATCGCCGCGGTGTTCGAGCAACCCAGGCGCGGCTTCTATCTGGTCGCCGAGGATGATGGCGAGGCGCTCGGCAGCCTGCTGGTGACCTACGAGTGGAGCGACTGGCGCTGTGGCGACTTCTGGTGGATCCAGAGCGTCTACGTGATCCCGGCGGCGCGCCGCCGCGGCGTGTTCCGCGCGCTGTATGCCGCCGTCGAGCAGCGCGCAGCGGAGGCCGGTGCGGTCGGCCTGCGGCTGTACGTGGAGACCGAAAACGCGCGCGCGCAAGGTACCTACGAGGGACTGGGCATGCAGCGCTGCCACTACGTCATGTATGAAGCGATGCTGGCCGACTCCGCCTGACGATGCCCCGGTATGCGCTTCAGCCAGCCTGCGCGAGCAGCTTCTGCAACTCGCCGGCCGGCATCGGCGCGCCGAGCAGATAGCCCTGCAGCTGGGTGCAGCCGGCTTCGCGCAGGAAGTCGCTCTGCTCCTGCGTCTCCACGCCTTCGGCGATGACCAGCTTGTCGAGGCTGCGCGCCATGGCGATGATGGCGCGGGTGATCGTGGCGGTATCGCGATCGTGGGGAAGGTCGCGCACGAACATGCGGTCGATCTTCAACGCGTCGATCGGGAAGTGCTTGAGATAGGACAGGCTGCAGTAGCCGGTGCCGAAGTCGTCCAGCGACAGGCGTACGCCGCGCAGCTTGATCCGCTGCAGCAACCGGGTAGTGGCCTCACCGCCTGACATCACCATGCGCTCGGTCAGTTCCAGCTCGAGCAGTTCGGCATCGAGCCCGCCCTGCTCCAGCACTTCGTCCAGCCAGTGATAGAAATCGGCGTGCTGGAACTGCAACGGCGAGACGTTGACCGAAACCGGTATCGGATGACCGAGCTGCTGCCAGGCCAGCGCCTGGATGCTGGCCTGGCGCAGGACCCAGGCGCCGATCGGCAGGATCAGGCCGCTGTCCTCGGCGACCGGAATGAACTGATCCGGCTTGTACCACTCGCGGCCGTCGACATGCCAGCGCAGCAGCGCCTCTGCACCGACGATGCGACCGCTCTGCGCGTCGACCTTGGGCTGGTAGTGCAGGCTCAGCTGACGCAGCGACAACGCCTTGCGCAGCGCGCGCTCGATATCGCGCCGCGCGCGGGCGCGTTCGTCCATCGAGGCGGTGAAGAAACGGTAGCCGTGCGCGCCCTGGGCGCGTATCGCCACCAGCGCGGTCTCCGCATGCTGCAGCAGGATCTCCGGATCGACCGCATCGTCGGGATAGACGCTGATGCCGATGCCCATGCGCAGGTTCATTTCGGGCAAGCCGTCGATCCGGGTCTGTTCACCCAGATTGATCAGGATCTGGCTCAGGCTGGCGGCCTCGCCGACGCTTTCCATATGTGGCAGCACCACCACGAACTCATCGCCGCCGTGACGGCTGAGCAGCGCCTCTGCGGGCAGGCCGCATTGCAGCTGGGTAACGAAGGCGCGCAGCACACGATCGCCGACGGCGTGGCCGTGCTGTTCGTTGATCTGCTTGAACTGGCCGATGTCGATGTACAGCAGCGCGGCACGCTGCTGACGCCGATTGGCGGTGACCAGCGCCTGACTGATGTGGCCATGCAGCTGACTGCGATTGGGCAGCCCGGTCAAGGTGTCGTGCTGGGTCAGATGGATCATCTTCAGCGCCAGCGCACGCGTCTCGCTGACATCATGAAACACCAGCACGCCGCCGATCACGTTGCCGGCGTGGTCGTGGATGGGCGCAGAGGAGTCCTCCACCGGCGTGTCGAAGCCGTGCCGGTGGCGCAAGAGGGTCTTGCCAGCCAGATCGACGATGGTGTTGCCGCCGATCGCCGCCCGCAGCGGGTTGACGAGGGGCCGCCCGTCATTGGCATCAATCAGCTGGAACACGTCCTCGACCCGAAGCCCCTGGGCCTCGTCGCTGCCCCAGCCAGTCATCGCTTCGGCGATCGGGTTGAGCGAGGTGACCAGGCACTGCGGGTCGGTGGTGATCACCGCGTCGCCAATCGAGCGCAAGGTGACCTCGGCCAGCTCGCGCTCGCGATGCAAGGCTTCCTCGAACGCCTTGCGCTGCGAGATGTCCTGCGCCTGCGAAACGAAGTACAACGGCGTGCCGTCGTCGTCGCGCACCAGCGAAACGCTGAGCTGGATGTGCACGATGCGGCCGTTCTTGTGGAAGTTGCGCTTCTCCAGCTGGTAGTTCTCTCGCTGTCCCTGCAGCAGCTGGGCCAGCAGATCCATGTCCGCGGCCATGTCGTCGGGATGGGTGACGTCGGCGATGCCCAGCGCCAGCAGCTCGTCCTCGGTGTAACCCAGCATCTGGCAAAGCGCTGCGTTCACGCGCAGGAAACGGCCATCCGGGTGGGTCAGGGCCATGCCGATGGCGGCGTGCTGGAAGGCGCTGAAGAAGCGCCGCTCGCTCTCGTGCAGCTGCAGTTCAAGCGTGCGCCGCTCGGTGATGTCGACCAGCGCGGTGAATACCCCGCAGACCCGACCGGCGGCATCGAAATCCGGCTGGAAATTGCCACGGGCGTAGCGCCGCTCGCTGCCGCTGAAAAGCTCCCCTTCGTAGCTCGCCAGATGACCGTCGTAGGCGCGTTCGAGCGCGGCCTGCGCGCGCTGGTAGTTGTCGGCACCGATCACCTCGATCAGACGCCGGCCGATCATCCGCTGCGGATTGATGCCCAGCCAGCCGCGATGGGTGTCGTTCACGTAACAGAAGCGCTGCTCCATATCGAGATACGTGAGCAGGGCCGGGGCACCGTGCAACACCTTGGCTGGCCAGTAGGACCAGTCAGAGAGTGTCGGCGATTCCTCGGCAGGCTTTTGCGGCCGCATGGTCATCTCGTGAGCTTGTCGCGCGCCCCCCTTCCAGCGCCTTGTCATCATGCGCCGAGTGCTCACCGTGGCACAACTGCACCCGGATTCAGTGCAGCGTGGCCCCCGGCGCGGCCAGCTCGCCGCGCTCATCCAGGCCGATACGGCCAAGCGCGTGCAGGTCGCCGGCGATCGCGTAGCGATCGGCCAGCCTCGACAGCAGCGTGCCGAGCGCTCGCGGCTGCAGTGGATAACCATGCGCCAGCATGCGCGACCGTCCGCCCTGGTCGCGCTGCGCCACGCTGATTGCGACCACGCCGAGGCCGGCGGCCTCATGCGCGAACATCTTCGGTGGGTCGAGCAGCGGATCGGCCGGCGCGACGGTCTCCAGCAGGTAGCCCGATGTGGCCTCGACCGGACCGGGCCCGGCTGGCTGCAACTGCAACGGCAGCTGGTGCGCCTCCAGCAGCGCAGCGTACTGACGCAGCTCGAACACCATGCCGGCGAAGGCGTACGCCCGTTCGGCGGGATCACCGCGTTGCGCGGCCAGCCACTGCGTGGGCGACTGCACCAGCACCACGCCAGCCTCGTAGCGCAGGGCAAGGCCCCGTGCACTGACCACCGCTTCGGCGCGCTGCGGGCTCAGCAGCGCCGCTTCCAGCAGGGTCCACAGCGGCGCGAGGTTGACGTGCTCGTATTGCACGCAGGTCAGCGCCAGCAGGTCGTTGCGACTGAGGTAACGCACATGTTCGAGGCGGATGCCGAGGGTGCGCATCAACCAGTCGGCCGTCCGTGTGCCGGCTTCGCCGCGCCCAACCAGCTGGATTTCCAGCTGCGCGGAAAGCTCCTCGGCCTGTGCCGCGGGTGCCAGCAGACTCATCGGCAGCAGGCGCATCGGACCCTCGGCGTACAGCGCGGACGGCTGCAATGGCTGCGCCGGCATATGTCCTTGATGGCTGCCGAACGCCACCACGTTGTCCAGCGTGCCACGTGGCACGCGCCGGGCGAGCTCGTCCAGCGTGGCCCATACCGGGAAGCCGGGGCGCAGCAACTCGACCTGGTCGAACAGCGCGCCGACCAGCGCCAGTCGCGCCATGTCGACCTGCGCCACCAGCCCGCGCAGATCAAGTGCAACGAGACCGGCCAGCTCGGCGGCCTCGTCGCGACTGAGCGTGGTGCGCGCCGGCGCTTCGCCGGCCACCGGTTCCAGCGCCAGCACGATCGGCAGGGCGAGCAGTGTTTGCGCTTCCAAAGTCGGCAATCCGTCAGACAAAAGGACACTGAGTCTATCATTCAGCGTTTTGGGCTTTCGCCGCGCGGCATGGCGGGTTAGCCTTGGGTCAATCGAGTGATGGACTGTTCCGGGCATGGAAAAAACGCAGAGGCGCGTCGGCATCATCGGCGGCGTACGCATTCCGTTCTGTCGCAACAACACGACCTACGCCGACGTGGGCAATTTCGGCATGTCGGTGAAGGTGCTTGGTGCGCTGGTCGAGCGCTTCGGTCTGCACGGGGTGGAGCTGGGCGAAGTGGCGTTCGGCGCGGTGATCAAGCATTCCTCCGACTGGAACCTGGCGCGCGAGGCCCTGCTCAGCTCCGGTCTGGCTCCGACCACGCCGGGCATCACCACGGCGCGTGCCTGCGGCACCTCGCTGGACAACGCCATCATCATTGCCAACAAGATCGCTGCCGGACAGATCGACGCCGGCATCGCCGGTGGATCGGACACCACCTCGGATGTACCGATCGTCTATGGCAGCCGCCTGCGCAAGCGGCTGCTGGCGATGAATCGCGCCAGGACCCCGCTGGACAAATTCCGCTCGGCGCTGCGCGGCTTTTCCTTCAGCGAATTGAAGCCCTCGTTCCCCGGCGTTGCCGAGCCACGCACCGGCAAGTCGATGGGCGACCACTGCGAGCAGATGGCGAAGGAATGGCATATCGGCCGCGAGGCGCAGGATCAACTCGCGCTGGACAGCCACCGCAAGCTCGCTGCCGCCTACGAGGCCGGCTTCTTCAATGACCTGCTGGTGCCGTTCCGCGGGCTCAAGCGCGACGGTTTTCTGCGCCCGGACTCGAGCATGGAGAAACTGGCCGCGCTGAAACCGGCATTCGACAAGCGCTCCGGTCACGGCACACTGACGGCCGGCAACTCCACCGGCCTCTCCGATGGCGCCGCCGCGGTGTTGCTCGGCAGCGACGCCTGGGCCGCGCAGCATGGCCTGACGATCCAGGCCTGGTTGCGCGATGCCGAGGTCGCCGCGGTGGATTTCGTGCATGGCGAAGGCCTGCTGATGGCGCCCACCGTGGCGGTGCCGCGCATGCTCGCGCGCAACGGCCTGAGCCTGCAGGACTTCGACTACTACGAGATCCACGAGGCGTTCGCCGCCCAGGTGCTGTGCACACTGCGCGCATGGGAATCGGCCGATTACTGCAAGAGCCGTCTCGGCCTCGACGCGCCGCTGGGCTCGATCGACCCGGCCAGACTCAACGTGCACGGCTCCAGCCTCGCGGTGGGCCATCCCTTCGCCGCCACCGGCGCGCGTATCCTGGCCACCCTTGCCAGGATGCTCGAACAGAAGGGTTCGGGCCGCGGCCTGATCTCGATCTGCACGGCCGGCGGCATGGGCGTCACCGCGATTCTCGAACGGCCGTGAACGGCCACGCCGCATGCTGCGTCTGCGCACCAGCAGCAGCCTGAGCGCCCTGGCGCTGGCCATCGGCATCGCCGGCACCGGCTGGCTCAGCAGCCTGACCAGCGGCTGGAGCGGGCCACCGCCGCAGCGCATCGCGGCGGCGCGGCGGCTGCCGCCGCGGGCCCGCGCATCGTCGCCATCGCGCACACGTGATCCGATCAGCCGGGTGCAGTCACGGCGGCGTGGCAACCATCGTGCCGCCAGCGAGGCGACAGCACCGGAGGTTGCCTCGCGTGTGCCACTGCACCCGGTGGCGATGCCCAGCGACTCTTCGTCGTCGTGGGACAGCCTGCGCGGCCATCTGGATGGCCGCGTGTTGCTGCATGTGGACATCGATGGTCACGGCGATGTGCGTGACGCGCAGGTGACCGAATCCAGCGGCGATCCGGTTCTGGATCAGCACGCCCTGCGCAGCGTTCGTGGCTGGCGCTTCGCCGTACCGGCTGATCACCCGCAGGGAATCAGCGGCGAACTGCCGATGCGCTTTTCCTCCCACGCCGAGTCCGCCGCCGGCAAGGGTTGAGCGCGTTCAGCCCTTGCGCCTGGCGCGCGGGTGCGCCGCGTCGTACACCTTGGCCAGGTGCTGGAAATCCAGATGGGTATAGATCTGCGTGGTGGCGATGTCGGCGTGGCCGAGCAATTCCTGCACGGCGCGCAGGTCGCCGGAGGATTCCAGCATGTGGCTGGCGAAGGTGTGCCGCAGCAGGTGCGGGTGGATAGGTTTGGGGATGTCCTGCTGCAGCGCCAACGTCTTCATCCGCAACTGGATCGCGCGCGGGCTGATCGGCGCGCCGCCGCGGCCACGAAACACCGGGCTGTCCGGCGTCATGCCCTGTGCCGCACCAAGCGCACGCAATGCGGCCATGGCATGCCGGCCGACCGGCACGAGGCGCGTCTTGCTGCCCTTGCCGAGCACGCGCACCTCGCCGCCGTCCAGATCGAGGTCGAGCCAGCGCAGGCCGACCAGTTCGGACAGGCGCAGGCCGCTGGAATAGAACAACTCCAGCATCGCGCGGTCGCGCAGCGCCAGTTTGCCGCCGCTGTCGGTTTCCACCAGCGCCGCGGCTTCGTCCACGTCGAGCACCTGCGGCAGCTTGCGGCGCACCTTCGGGCCGCGCACGCCGAGCATCGGATCACTGTCTAGCAGGCCCTCGCGCTGCAGCTGGCGGAACAGGCTGCGGCAGGACGAGAGCAGGCGCTGCAGGCTCTTCGGTGCCAGTCCGGCGCGGTGTTCACTGGCAACGAAGCCGCGCATCCGGTTCGCATCCAGCGCGTCGAACGAATGCAGCTGCTGCGCCTGCATGAATCGCAGCAGTTTGGCCAGGTCGCGACGATAGCCAGCGACCGTGTGGGGTGAGGCATGCCGTTCGCCGGCAAGTCGGGCGAGCCAGTCGTCAACCTGGCGTTCGGGCGTCATCGCAGGCTCAGGAGACATCCCGGGCGCGCGCCAGCGCGGCGGTGATGGTGGCCGCGATCATCTTCAGGAACAGCGTACCCATGCCGGGCTGGAAGCGGTTCGGGTCGGCACTGCCGATCGCCAGGATGCCCGCGTCGCCCAGTTGCATCATGGCCACCGACTGGATCTGCGCGGCGGCGTCGCCGAACAGCCGGGCGAGCTTGTCGGCGGCGAGCCGGCCCGAGCTGGGCTCGCCCTTGCGCAGGAATTCGGCGAACTCCGGCAAGCCCGCGGCTCCCTCCGGAATCTGCTGCAGCCAGTCGGCACGCGGCAGCTTCGGCTCGTCTCCGAACAGCAGCAGGCGCACCTGCTCGGTATGGAAATCCGCACTGAGCCGGGCGATCACCGTGCGCGCGGTGACCTCCACCGTATTGGCCCGCAGCAGTGCCACGGTGAGTGCATGCACCCGCTCCATCAGCCGCTCGTTCTCGGCGGCGATCTCGATCAGCTCGGCCAGACGGCGCTCCAGTTCACTGTTCTTGTCGCGCAGGCTTTGCAACTGGTAGACCGCCAGCGACGACACCGCGCCACCCTGCTCGCGTGGCGGCATGGTCAGCTTGGCCGCCAGCTCGGGGTATTCGCTGAGAAATTCGGGATGGCGCCTCAGGTAGGCGGCGACCACGCGCGCCTGGGTGGCGTCATCGAGCAGGGTTGCAGTCATGCGCGGAAATCCTTGGGGCCGTGGGGAAGCGTGCCGATGGGTGCGCCTTCCTGCCGGAGTGTGCGATGGACGCGCGCGCGCTTCAACCGTTGCGTGCGGCCAAACCGCCCGAGACCGGCCATTCGCCCTCGAACGCGAATGCCGCCGGACCGGTCATGCGCAGGGCCTGGCCGCGGCCGCGCCATTCGATCTGCAGCGTGCCACCGGGCAATTCCACCGCCACCCGATCGTCAACCTCGCCGCGCTGGTGCAATACCGCCATGGCAGCGCAGGCACCGGTGCCGCAGGCCTGAGTCCAGCCGGCACCGCGTTCGTGCACGCGCAGCCGCAGGTGGCTGCGGTCGAACTGCTGCACAAAGCCGGCATTGGCCTGCTGCGGGAACCGCGGATGCATGGTGAGCGCCGGGCCCAGGCGCTCCAGCGCCGGGTCGGCAAGGTCATTCACGCGCAGCACCCCATGCGGATTGCCCATCGACACCGCGCCAATGTCCAGCGTGTCCGTGCCGACGACGATCGGGTAGCTGTCGGCAGCCGCGGCGGCCTCGAACGGAATCCGCGGCGGCTCGAACACCGGTTCGCCCATGTCCACGCTTACCGTGGTTGCATCGAGCAGGCGTACGCTGACCGGCCCGGACGGGCTTTCCATGCGCAGATCCTCACCGCACGCCAGCGCGCCGGCACGATGCAGCCAGGCCGTCACGCAGCGCACGCCATTGCCGCATTGGCCCGACGGCGAACCATCCGCGTTCCAGACGCCGTAGTAGAACGCGCAGCTCGGGTCGCGCGCCGGCTCCACGCTCAGCAACTGGTCGAAGCCCACGCCACGATGGCGGTCGCCGAGTGCGCGGATCTGCGCGGCCTCCAGCGCAAATGGCGTGGCGCGGCAATCCAGCACGACAAAGTCATTGCCGATGCCGTGCATCTTGGAAAAGCGCAGCGACATGCTCAGGGCTGGCTGTCGCCGGGTACCGCACTGCTGCTGGCCGGTGCCGGCGGCAGCGGGGTCGGCGCCGTGGCGGCGGAGCTGGGTCGGGTTGGCGGCAACACCAGCGGGCCCTTGTTGCCGCAGCCGGCAAGCACGGCGACGGCAAGGCAGAACGGCAGCAGCAAGAAGGATCGGCGCATGATCGGATTTCCGTGGGTCGTCGCCGCAGTATAGCGAGCCACGGCGAGCCATCCGCAGCCGTCAACGGTTGCCCGTTATGATGATTGCAGGGTTCGACGACCTCGCGACCAGGAATCTGCCGATGGAGTCAGCTTGATGGAATGGAGCTCGCTGCTGCGCATGCCGATGACCGTGCTGCTGGTGCTGGCGGCAGTGTTTCTGCTGATCACCCTGGTGCATCTGCTGAGACTGCGCGCCCACCTGCAGCAGCGGCGACGACTGGCCGCCGTGTGGCGCGCGCTGCTGTGCCTGGCGTCTTTCGCCCTGACCCTGCTGCTGGCCGGTACCGGCTGCGCATTGCGCGGTTATCGCCTGCTCGGCGAGGAAGCGCAGGTGATCGATATCGACGCGCATATCCTGTCGCCGCAGCGCTGGGCGCTCACCCTGACCTGGCCCGATGGCCACAGCCGGAAGGTACGGCTCGACGGTGACGACTGGCGCATCGAAGCCATCGTGCTGAAGTGGAAATTGCCTGCTCTACTGGCCGGCGTGCCGCCGCTGTACCGGCTCGACCGGCTATCCGGCCGCTATGACGATCCCGCCCTGGAAATGAGTGCGCCACGCACGGTCATCGGCTTCGGCCAGGCCGGCTCGTTCGACCTGCTCGATCTGCGCCGGCGCTACCCGCAGTGGCTGCCCGAGGTCGACACGATCTACGGCAGCGGGGCCTTCCTGCCGCTGGTCGACGAGGGTCACTACACGGTCAGCCTGATGCGCAGCGGCGCGCTGGTGGCGCGACCGGACGAA
>JAJXYE010000381.1 GCA_021780735.1 Pseudomonadota bacterium
CCCGTTCCCCGTTCCGCGCTCCCCGCCCCTAAAGCGTCTCCGCCGCGAAGTCCGCCAGTCGCGAACGTTCGCCACGCCGCAGGGTGATGTGCGCCGAGTGCTCCCAGTTCTTGAAACGGTCGACCGCGTAGGTGAGACCGGAGGTGGTTTCGGTGAGATAGGGCGTGTCGATCTGCTCGACGTTGCCCAGGCAAATGATCTTGGTACCCGGGCCGGCGCGGGTGATCAGGGTCTTCATCTGTTTCGGCGTGAGGTTCTGTGCCTCGTCGATGATCAGGTAGCGGCTGAGGAAGGTGCGCCCGCGCATGAAATTGAGCGAGCGGATCTTGATGCGCGAGGCCAGCAGGTCATTGGTGGCCTGGCGCCCCCAGCTGCCGCCGTCCTCGGGATTGGCCAGCACTTCGAGGTTGTCGGTCAGCGCGCCCATCCACGGCGTCATCTTTTCTTCCTCGGTGCCGGGCAGGAAGCCGATGTCCTCGCCGACCGAGACGGTGGCACGGGTCATGATGATCTCGCGGTAGCGCTGCTGATCCATCACCTGGGCCAGGCCGGCGGCCAGGGCCAGCAGGGTCTTGCCGGTGCCGGCGTTGCCGAGCAGGGTGACGAAGTCGATGTCCGGATCCATCAGCGCGTTGAGTGCGAAATTCTGCTCGCGATTGCGTGCACCGATACCCCAGACGTGATGATTGGCGTGCGAGTGGTCGTCCAGCAGCGCCAGGGTGGCATGGTGCTCGTCGATCTGCAGGACGCGCAGTTCCAGCTCGTTGTCGCCGGGCAGGTACAGGCATTCGTTCGGGTACCAGGCCTCGTCCTCGCGTCGATCCAGCTGGTAGAAGGTGCGGCCGCGTTCGGTCCACGATTTGACCTCCGGGTGTCGATCCCAGAAGTCCTCCGGCAACTCGGCCGAACCGGTGTAGAGCAGGGAGAAATCGTCCAGTGCGCGATCGTTTTCGTAATCTTCGGCGACCAGTCCATTGATGCTCGCCTTGATTCGCAGGTTGATGTCCTTGGTGACCAGGATCACCGCGCGATCGGGATGCTGGTCGCGCAATTCGATCACCGCCGAGAGGATCTGGTTGTCCGCCTTGGCGTGACCATTGCTGCTGGTGCGGTGCTGGAAATACAGCCGGCCGACCGAGTCGCCACGCTTGAGCTTGATGCCCTGCGGATTGGTCAGCTCCAGCCCGTCGGCCAGGTCATGCTGCTTGCCCGCTTCGACCAGCTCGTTGAGGAAGCGGCTGGCCTGGCGGCCGTTGCGCGAGACTTCGGAGGCACCTTTCTTCTTTTCGTCGAGTTCCTCCAGCACGGTCATCGGGATAAAGACGTCGTGTTCCTCGAAACGGAACAGCGAGGTCGGGTCATGCAGCAGGACGTTGGTGTCGAGAGCGTAGATGCGCTTGCTTCCGGTCATGCGGAAGTGTCCTCGCTGGTGGGTGATGAAGCGGATCGCGGCGCGGCTGGCGCCACGACGGGGAACGGTCTGGCGCGATGGCCTGCATCATGCCGGCGGATCGCCGGGCAGGCCGTCGGGAAGGTGCAAGGGGTCATGGCGCAGGAATGGCGTCGAGCACGGCCTGGGCGTGGCCGGCAACTTTCACGCCGCGCCATTCGCGCGCCAGCTTGCCGTGGGGGTCGATCAGGAAACTGCTGCGCACGATGCCCAGGTGACGCTTTCCGTACAGCACCTTCTCGTGGAGCACGTCGAATGCCTGGCACCAGCTTTCATCGGCATCGGAAACCAGCGGAAACGGCAGCTTCTGCTTTTCGGCGAAGTTCGCGTGCGACTTCACCGAGTCGCGAGACACGCCGATGATCCGTGCATCGCGCTGGCGGAATTGCGGGTAGAGATCACGAAAATCCCCAGCCTCGCTGGTGCAGCCGGGGGTGCTGTCCCTGGGGTAGAAGTAGACCACCACCCACTGTCCCTTCAGGCTGGAAAGCTTCAGTTCGCCGCCATCGCCGGTGAGACCCGTGAGCGAGGGGGCTTTCTTGCCGATTTCGGGCATGGCTACTCCTGCGCGGCCGATCCGGTCGCGAATGTGGGGTCGGGGATGATGGGCAAGCGCATGGATGCTGCCGGGAACGTCTGTGCCGAAACCGCGTGGCGCGTCGTGGCGCTGCGGATGATCTGCATGAATCGCGACGCTGGCGGCAATGCAACGCTCCTGCGGTAACTTCGGGATCAAGACTAGCGCGTGCAGGGCAGCGGATGACAGTCCTTGTCAGAAGGTCAGGTTCGCGCGATGCTCGACAGCCGGGTCACGATCCTCAGAACTTGACCGGATCCATGATCGCGTCGAGATTCAGGCCGTCGCACAACTCGAGGAAATCGTCGCGCAACGCGGCAATGTGGATTTCCGCCGGAATGCCGATGGTGAACTGGGCCTGGAACATCTCCGCGCCGGTCTGCATCGCCTGGTAGCGGGTGGAGTGCAGTTGTTCGACGCTGATTCCGTGCTGGGTGAAAAAGTCGACGATGTGCGCCACGATGCCGGCCCGATCCGCTGCCACCACCTCGACCAGATACGGCAGCAGGTGCGAACTGTTCTGACGCGGGCCGGTGCGGTAGTGAATCAGTCGCAGGCTTTCGTCGCGCGCCAGCTTGGTCAGCGCAGTTTCCAGTTTGGCCAGCGCATCCCACGCGCCACTGGCCAGCAGCATCAGCGAGACTTCCGTGCCGATGGTCGAGACGCGCGATTCGGACAGGTTGCAGCCGGCATCGGCGATACGTCGCGCCAGCGCCAGCAGCGGCGATTTGCTCGCTGGCGTGAGTGCCTGGATCAACAACTGGTTGTCGCTGCCCGAGCGCACGGCGGCGGGCGGAGTGGCGGAAGTAGGTTTCAAGGTGGCTGCCGGTGGAAAGCGCTCCGCACCATGCGGACGCAACAGACTACTCCGTTCGAGCTTACTTGCCCGTGTCGCGAGGCGGCAAGTAACATGCAGGGCTGGTCTTGTCCTGGAATCGAGCCGTGAACATCCGCGGGAGCATCTGCGCGCTGGTTACCCCCTTTGCGGCCGACGGCACGCTCGATCTGGCCGCGTTCGGCCGCATGCTCGACTTCCAGATCGCCGGCGGTACCCAGGCGCTGGTGGTCGCCGGTTCGACCGGCGAGGCGCACATGCTCGAACACGACGAGTTCGACCGCCTGCTGACCTTTGCGCTTGAGCATGTCGTCGGGCGGGTGCCGGTGATCGCCGGTACCGGCGAGGCCGGTACCGCCAGGACCGTGGCGCAGACCCGTCGTGCCCGGGCGCTTGGTGCGGCGGCAGCGCTGGTGGTGGTGCCGTACTACGTGCGGCCGACCCAGCAAGGTCTGTTCGAGCACTTCACCGCGGTCGCCGAGCAGGGCGGTCTGCCAGTGCTTCTCTACAACGTGCCCGGGCGCACCGGCTGCGACATGTTGCCGGAGACCGTGGCGCGCTTGCGCGAGCATCCGGCGATCATCGGCATCAAGGAAGCGCGCGGTGATCGCGAACGGATTTCCGCGCTGGCGGAACTTGTGCGCGAAGATTTCGTCTACCTGTCCGGTGACGACGCGACTGCCGGCGAAGCGATGCTGGCCGGTGCGGCCGGTACCATCTCGGTGGTGGCCAATCTGGCGCCACAGGCGTTCCGGGCGTTGTGCGATGCTGCGACGGCTGGCGATCGTGCCGTCACGGCGAGGTGTCATGCGGCGCTTGAGCCGCTGTTGCAGGCGCTCGATTGCGCGCCGAACCCGATCGCGGTCAAGGCCGGTCTGCCGGTGCTGGGGCTGGGTTCGGCCTTGCCGCGGTTGCCGCTGGTGGAACTGAACGATGGTCCGGATCGCGTCCGATTGCACCAGGCGCTGTCCAGTCTGGCATCCTTGGCGACTGCGGCCGGTTGATCCCGGCCTGACTTACTCACGGAATCCGATTACATGAAAAAAATGTCCCTCCTCCTGGCATTGCCGGCCGTAGCCCTCAGTGGCCTGTTGCTCTCCGGCTGCGGCATATTCCGCTCGCACAAGGCGTGGACGACCGCCCAGCAGGAGGCGCCGCTGGAGATTCCGCCGACGCTTGACCGTCCCTCCACCAGTGATGCCCTGGTGATCCCGCCGCCGGGCGCGAACCAGCCGACTTCGAACGGCGCCGTTGCCGTTGTCGGATCGGTTGACGGTCAGGTCTCCGATGGTTTCCTGGTGTCGGACAGTGTCGACAACACCTACCGCCGGGTAGGCGAGTCGCTGCAGGGCGGCAAGCTGGGGCAGGTGTCCGGCCATGACGACAGTGCCCACAGCTACACGCTGAGTGTGTCTGCCGCCGAGCAGGATCACCGCGGATTCTTCAGCCGCATGTTCCATCACAAGAGCAGCGCGACCGATGCAGCCGCTCAGCAGGTGCAGGTCACGGTAGCTGCCAGTGGCACGAACGCCAGTGAAGTGCGCGCCCAGGGCAGTGCGGCTGCCGTGGCCAAGGTGGTCAACCTGCTGAAGTCGCGTCTGGGCGGCTGAACCATCCCGAGTGCAGACAGAAACGCCGCCCTCGGGCGGCGTTTGTCATGGCGGGCTGCTGCGGATTCAGCGTTGCAGCAGTGCCAGTTTGCCGGGCTTGCCTTCCCAA
>JAJXYE010000165.1 GCA_021780735.1 Pseudomonadota bacterium
TCGTCGCGCTGGGCTGGATCGCGCCAGCGGCGTGCGCCTGGGCCGACAATCCCGGCTACGACCGCCCCGGACTCGGCTTCAACCCGGCGGTGCTGAGCCTCGGCCAACTGACCCTGGAACAGGGTCTGCCGAGCTGGAGCCATGACCGTCAAGACGGCATCAGCAGCTCCGAATACAGCGCAGACAGCCTGCTCCGACTGGGTCTTGGCAGTTCACTGGAGCTGCAGTTCGGCAAATCGCTTTACAACCACCTGCAGCAAACCGGCGCCGGCACGAACCAGGTCAGCACCGGCCGCGGCGACACCAGCCTGGCGCTCAAGCTCGCCCTGCCCTCGTCCAGCGCCTCGTTCAACTGGGGGCTGCTGGGCAGCGTCGAGTTCACCGATGGCGCGCGCGATTTCCGCAACCGGCAGCGCCAATTCCTGCTGGGCATGGCGCTGGGCTGGCAACTCGATCCGGCCAACAGCATCGGTGCCTATCTGGAAGACGTGCGTGCCGCCGGCCATGACAGCCGCACGCTGGCGATCAATGGCAGCCACTTGTTGACGTCCAGCCTGAACGTGTATGCCGAAGCAGCGTGGCAACGCCAGGCTGGCTCGGCCGGGGGCACCCTGGCCGGCGGCGGCCTGGCCTGGCAGGTGAATCGTCGGGTGCAGCTGGATGCGGGCTTCCGCCGCCGCCTGTCCGGCCCGCTTGCCGACTGGTGGGCCGGCCTGGGGCTATCGGTGTTCTTCGGGCACTGAGCCGGACGCGCTGCCATCACCGCGTCATCTTGCAGCCATACCAGCGCAACCTCGCCGGATCATCCTGATGCCACGCCAGCACGGGCACGGGCAAGCACATGCGCATCAGCATCGTCAGCGAAACCTATCCTCCGGAAATCAACGGCGTCGCGCTGACCGTGTACAGTCTTGCCGCCGGCCTGGCCGCACGCGGCCACCAGATCGACCTGATCCGCCCGCGGCAGTCGCACGGCCTCGCGGATGAAGCCGGCATCTGCACGCTGGAAGTGCGCAGCGGAACCCTGCCGCGCTATCCGGAACTGCGCTTTGGCCTGCCGGCTGGCCGGCTGCTGCGCCGACACTGGTCGCAGCATCGTCCCGACGCGGTCTATGTCGCCACGGAAGGCCCGCTCGGCTGGTCTGCGATGAGGACGGCGCAGCGACTCGGCATCGCGCTCAGCAGCGGCTTCCACACCCGCTTCGATCATTACGCCGGCCACTACGGCCTGGGATGGCTGACCCCGCTGGTGCGTGGGCACATGCGCCGCTTCCACCAGCGTGCAGATGCCTCCCTGGTGCCGACGGCCGCACTGGCGAGGGAATTGCTCGCCATGGGTATCTCCAACGCACGCCTGCTGCGCCGCGCGGTCGACACGCAGCTGTTTCACCCGGATCGTCGCGACGAGAGTGTGCGGGCCGGGTGGAATGCGTCTCCCAGCACACCGGTGGTGCTGTATGTGGGGCGGATCGCGGCGGAGAAGAATCTGCAACTGGCGGTGGATGCATTTCGAGCCATCCAGCAACGCGTGCCGCAAGCGCGCTATGTGTGGATCGGCGACGGCCCGGCACGGGCCACGCTGCAGGCGGAAAATCCGGATTTCATCTTCACCGGCGTGCTGCGCGACGAGGCGCTGGCACGGCATGTCGCCAGTGCCGACCTGTTCGTGTTCCCCAGCCTCAGCGAAACATTCGGCAATGTGATTGTCGAAGCCATGGCCGCGGGTCTGGCGGTGGTGGCGTACGCCCAGGGCGCCGCGCTCGAGCACCTGCGCGATGGCGTCAACGGCTACTGCATCGAGCAGGGCGACAGCGCCGCCTTCATCCAGGCAGCCACCAGGCTGGCCACCAATCCGGCGTTGATCCGGCACATGGGCCGGGCCGCACACACCGGCATGGCGGGCCTGTCGCCGGACGCGGTTATCCGCGATTTCGAATGCCTGTTGCGCGAACTGGCCGAGGAGAACATGCATGAGCACGTCACCGTTGCCCACGCCTGAGCTGGCGCTGGTCTCGCGTCTGGCGCTGGATCGTCGCGTCTGCGTGGCGGCGAACCGCTGGGGCGGGCGCCGCGCAGTCGGCCTGTTCTTCGGCCTGGTCAGCCGGCTCGGTGATGGCTTGTTCTGGTATGGGCTGATGGCCGCCCTGATCCTCTGCGACGGCCGCCATGGTGCCGCTGCCGCCACGCACATGGCGCTCACCGGCCTGACCGCCTTGCTGCTGTACCGCCTGCTCAAGCGCTGGACGCGCCGACCGCGCCCGTATCGCGCCTGCCCCGGCGTGGTCGCGCACATCGCTCCGCTGGATGAATTCAGTTTTCCCTCGGGTCATACCTTGCAGGCGGTCGGCTTCAGCATCGTCGCCGTGGCGTGGTATCCGCCGCTGGCGCCGTTGCTGATCGGCTTCACCAGCCTGGTGGCCATATCGCGGGTGATCCTCGGGCTGCATTATCCCAGCGACGTGCTTGCCGCCATCGGCATCGGTGGCGGACTGGGCTCGCTCTCGCTATGGCTGGCTGCAGCACTGCACTGAGTCCGTCCATCCGCACGTGCCTGATCAGCTTCTGCGCACACCGTCATGAGTTCCTTTGCGCTCAGACAGATAGCGAACTTGTCCACAGGCTTTACCGCAGGCGCTCCACAATCGCTGTGGAAAACTTCGAGCGACTGCTCACGAATTGCGCAATGCGTGGCAAGTGTCTGCCGGCAAAGGCGGGATCCGTGCTTGTCCACAGGCTTGTACAGCAGACGCACACAATCGCTGTGGAAAACCCGCGTGCCGGGCGCGGACGAACGGGCAGGAACCCATCGCATCGTGCTGCGCAATACATGATCAGCGCGTAGCAAGTGCCTGATCGACAAGTCGCGAACCGCACTTGTCCACAGGCTTTGCGATGAGGCTTCCACATCGGCTGTGGACAACCCAGCTACCGATACGACGATGCCGCCCGAAGGCGGCATCGTGGCAGATCCGCGACATCTCCCGATCAGGCCGCGCGATCGGCCCTGGTCAGGATGCCGAGCAGGTCGGCCAGTTTGTCGCGCATCTCGCGCCGATCGACGATCAGGTCGATCGCGCCGTGATCGAGCAGGAACTCCGAACGCTGGAAGCCCTCGGGCAGCGTCTCGCGCACGGTCTGCTCGATCACTCGCGGCCCGGCGAATCCGATCAGCGCCTTCGGCTCGCCGATATTGATGTCGCCAAGCATGGCCAGGCTGGCCGACACGCCACCGGTGGTCGGGTTGGTCAGCACGCTGATGTAGGGCACGCCGGCATCGCGCAGGCGCGCCAGCGCGGCCGAGGTCTTGGCCATCTGCATCAGTGAGAACAGCGCCTCCTGCATGCGTGCGCCACCGGTAGCGGAAAAGCACACCAGCGCACTGCGGTCGGCCAGCGCCCGTTCGGCGGCACGGGCGAATTTTTCGCCGACCACCGATCCCATCGAACCACCCATGTAGGCAAATTCGAACGCTACCGCCATCAGCGGGCGCCCCTTGAGCTTGCCGCTCACCGCGACCATCGCGTCTTTCTCGCCAACCTTCTTCTGGGTGCCGGTGATGCGGTCGCGGTACTTCTTCGAGTCGCGGAACTTCAACGGATCGGTAGGCTCCATGGCCGGCCAAAGCTCCTGCCCCGAACCGTCGTCAAGCAGCGCGTCAAGACGCATCCGCGCGCTGATGTAATGGTGATGGCCGCACTTCGGGCACACCATCAGGTTGCGTTCCAGCTCCGGTCGGTACAGCACCGTACCGCAGCCGCCGCACTTCTCCCACACACCTTCAGGCACCGAGCCCTTGCCGGCCGTGGTGTTCTGCGTGCGAGCACGCGGGGTCATGATTTTCTGCAACCAGTTCATAAAACTCTAACTCCATCTGGAATCGAGCGCCGACGCCTTCGACGACCTCGTTGAGGCGAACCCGCACGGCACCACACGTTCCCAACTTCCCTTTGGGAGAGGGCAAAGGGCGAGGGTGCGCCCTGCCTCAGCCCCACTTTTCAATCATCTGCCTGACCGTCTCAGTGTGCATCAAGTGCAGTGCGGATCGGCTGCAGGAAGTCCTGCACACGACGGGCGATATCCGCCATCTCCGTGGCACCCGCCAACCGTTCGACCAACGCACTGCCAATAACCACCGCATCGGCAAACCCGGCGATGGCCCTGGCACTTTGCGCATCGCGCACGCCGAAGCCGACCGCCACCGGCGCACTGGCGCGGGAACGGATATCAGCCACACGAGCAGCGATATCCGTGGTACTCAAATGCCCCGCACCGGTGATGCCAGCAAACGACACATAGTACAGGAAACCCTCCGCCATCCCGCACAGCTGCGCCATACGCGCGGGTGCGGTGGTCGGCGCCGCCAGCATGATCCGGCGCAGTCCTGCCTCGCGCAACGGCGTCAACACCGCCGATTCCTCCAGCGGGCAATCCACCAGCAACACACCATCCACGCCGGCACCCACGGCCTCGCTGGCGAAGCGCGCGTAGCCGTGGATCTCGATCGGGTTGAGATAGCCCATCAACACGACCGGGGTATCCGCATCATGCTGGCGAAACTCCGCGACCCAG
>JAJXYE010000403.1 GCA_021780735.1 Pseudomonadota bacterium
CTTGGCCAGCGGCGCGCCATTGAGCAACATGCCGTTGGTGCTGCGATCCTCGATGAAATAGATCCCGTTGAGGCAGCGCACCATGGCGTGGATGCGCGAGACCCCTGGCGCGGCCAGCACCCAGTCGCAGTCTTCCGAACGGCCCACGCTGCCGCCGATGCCCTCGAAGGATTTCTGGCTGCGGCTGCCGAACTGTGTGGCCTGCTGGCCGAGTACCGCCAATGTCAGTGCCTGCATCGACACGCCTACGCTCCGCTGGTGCCCGCAGCGGCGTCGCCGGTGCCGAGCAGGCTGAGGGCACGGGCGACGAACTCCGCGCGGCGTGCCGCGAAGCGTTCGGCCACCAGCGCGGCCATCAGGTTGACCGCCGCCACCGTGGCACAGGCGGTGAGATGTTCCGGCGGGGGCACCGGGGTTTCCTGCGCGGACGGCGCCAGGCTTCCGCCCGACCAGCCAGCCGCCGCGGCCAGCCACGCGCCCAGCGATTTGTAGCCGCCGGAGTTGGCGAATTCGAAGGCGGCGCGGCGGTTGCTTTCGGTGGGCTCGCGCACCCACTTCTCCGCCAGCGAGGCACCCGCCTTGTCCTCCAGTTCCAGCGGCTGGTCACGCGCGCACTGGCACAGCCACGCCACCGCGTACCGCTTGGGCAACAGCCGCGCCAACAACTTCACCGCGTCCGGCATGACGCCTGCATCCAGCAGCGCCTGCACCGCCGCCTGCGGCGTCATGTCCGGACGCAGGCAGGCCGTCGCCTCGGGCGACAGGCCCATCTGCATCGATGCTTGCATGATCGTGGACATGGCTCCCCCTCAGCCGATCATCGTGATACCGCCAGCGAGCTTCGCCATGCCGTCGCCGGTGAGCTGCAGCATCGCCCCTTTCACCGTGGTCATCGCGCCACCCTCCACGTTCATCATCGCGTCCGAGTGCACCTTCACGCTGGCCCCGCCGCCGATGTCCACCGAGGCCTGGCCGGCCATTTTTATCGTCGCGTCGCCGGTGACCTTGATGTTGACGCCCTTGATCTCGACATCGCCCGAGCTCGTCAGCTTGATGCTGGAAGCGCCGCAGACCAGCTCGATCTCGGTGCCCGCGTCGAGCTTGAACTTCTGGCCGATGCTGGTGGAGCCGTTGTTGCTGACCTTGAGCGTGTCGTCGTTCTGCACCGTGACGCTGCGGTTGTTCTTCACCGTCTCGGTCTGGTTGTTGTCGACGGTGAGCGTCTGGTCGTGCTTGACGGTAGTGGTCTGGTCGTTCTTGACGGTGATCGTCTCGTCGTGGTCGATGACGACCACGTGGTCGTTCTCCACCTCCTCGTGCATGTCCTTCTGCGCATGCATGAAGAAGTCTTCGCTGCCCTTCTTGTCCTCGAAGCGCAGCTCGTTGAAGTCGTCGGTGCCGCCGAGCAGGCTGCGGCTCTTGATGCCGCTCTGGGTCTTGTTGTCGGGCAACGCGTAGGGCGGCATGTTGTCGGCGTTGTAAACGCTACCGATCACCAGCGGGCGATCGGGATCCCCTTCCAGGAAGCTGATCACCACCTCCTGGCCGATCCTCGGGATGCTCACCGCACCCCAGCTCTTACCGGCCCAGGCCGATGCCACCCGCACGGGGCAGGAGCTTTGGGCATTCTTCTTGTCCGGCTTGTTCCAGTGGAAAGTGACCTGGATGCGGCCGTACTTGTCCACGGCGATGTCTTCGGCCGTGTCGCTGCCAGTGACCACCGCCGTCTGCAGGCCGACAACCATCGGCTTGACCGCGACCGGCATGGTGCGGAAAGGCTGCTTGCTCGGGATGGCTGAAAAGCTGCAGTGGAACTCTTCCTCGGCCGCACCGCTGTCGCCACCCAGAGGGTTCTCGATGTGCACGGTCGAACCGACCACCAGGTATTCCTGGTTCAACGCGGCCTGCAGGTGTCCTTTCAACGTGAACAAGGCGCCCGTCAGCAACCCGCTTGCGTTGGTCGAGCCGTTGAAGCACGACTGCATGGCGTTGATCGCCTCGACCCGCACCTGGGCGTAATGCTGGCCCTTGGCCGCAGTGTCGTGGTCGCCGGGATAGTCGAACGATTCAAGGCCCGATATCGAATGGTTACCACCGGCATTGTCGACGGTGTCCACGCCAAGCAGGGAAGCCTTCGGCTTCAGTGGGTCGTAGTCGGTCAACGAATACTTGAGCGTATGCATCGCCCGGGTCGGCGTTAAGTCGACGACGGCGATTTCGTGCAGGGTGCCGCTACTGCCCGCCTGCGGGAGAAACGGCAACGTGGCAAACCCATCGGTGGCCGAGTGCGCTCCCAGCGCATCGGCCAGCACCATCGTGTGCACGCCATTCGCATGCTTGAAGTAGTAGTAGATGCCCTCCTGCTCCATCAGGCGGCTGATGAAGTTGAAATAGTCCTCGCGATACTGCACGCAGTATTCGCGAGCGGCGTAACTGCCGCTCAGGTCGAGCTTGACATCGCTGTAGCCGACCTCGGCAAGCACGGCCTTGATGATGTCGGGCACCGACTGGTTGAGATAGATACGACAATCCACCTTGTGCATCAGCAACCACGCCTTCGGCACCAGGGTGACCGCGTAGCCGGTATAGGCCTTGCCCTGGAAGGTCTCGAGACCACTTTGCGTGGCCTCCGCGACGATGCCATTGAAGTGCCGCTTATAACCCTCCTCCTCGTAGGTCACCGTGATCGTGCTGCCAAGCAGCGAGACCAGATTGATGCTGCCGTCCTCGCTCCACGCCCTCACCTGGTAAGAGAACAGCCGCCCGAGTTGCTCGCTGCCCGACAAGCTAGCGATCGACCACTGGTCGCCCAGGTCCGACTGCATGGTCATCCGATACGGCATACCTTCCTCTCCCGCCAGCCCGCAACCGCAGGCACCCGCGGTTGTCGCTACTCCCCCAACACCCGTCGCCACTTCAGGCACACGAGCCCCAAGCCACCGCCCGGGGAGACCTTCACAGCTGTATTGCGTAATCCGGCAGGATTTCAGGTCAACACGGCACTCCGCAATTCAGCGAAAGATCTTAAGCAATTGATATTTATATGTTTTAAGAAAAATGACACGCACCGCTAGCTGCAACTTATCAACGACCCGACCGAAGCCGAGGTTGTCCTCCACTGCCTTTGGCGGCAATGCGATCGCCCACGACTGGCCCTCAGTCAATCGGGTGCCCGCCGTCGGCGGAAGCCCAACGATCTCCACCGACAACGAACCCCTTTCGAAACGGCTGCAACGCGCTGCGGAGAACCCGGGACAGTTCAGGCACCATCACGCACGCATGGCATCTGTGTCGACTATGATGCGGCGCGTTGGGTAACCGGACGGCCTGATGCCATGAACAGATGCTTTCCGAACAGTATTGGCGTGGATCCAACTTCTCCATGGGCCGCTTTCACGGACGCCATTCAGCCGCCCCATGCAGGCCGTCCATGGCCTGTAACGATGACCGACGCTTACCCGATCCGGATGAGCTTTGGCTGGGACACGCTGCCGTGCTGGTTGGCGAATCTGTCTGTAGCAACAGGCGTGCCGGTGATAACCGCAAAACTGCTGCATTCGATCATGCCGCACCTGTCGCTCGCCCGTGCGGAGAAATTCGTCGCACCACTCAACGCAGCCTTCGCCCGCTACAGCATCAACACGCCGAAACGGGTTGCCGCCTTTATCGGGCAGACGGCGGTGGAGTCCAATCAATTCCGCCATCTGGAAGAAAGCCTCTATTACAGCTCCGCGGTGCATCTCAAGAAGACGTTCCCCAAGCAGTTCAAGACGACGGACGCTGCCGACTACACCAGGAAGCCCGAGAAGCTGGCCAATTATGTGTATGCGAATCGCCTGGGCAACGGCGACATCGCCAGTGGCGATGGCTGGAAGTTCCGTGGACGGGGACTCATCCAGCTGACGGGCAGAAGCAATTATCAGAAGTTCATGGATGCCAGCGGCGTCAATGTCATAGCCAAGCCGGAGTTGCTCAGCGAGCCACGCTACGCCGCGCTGTCCGCCGCCTGGTTCTGGAACCGCATGAAACTGAACGACTGGGCGGACAAGGACAACTACAGGGCTCTCACCAAACGCGTCAATGCCGCCATGCTTGGATTCAAGGATCGCGAAGCATTCCGAAAGCGGGCGCTACTGCTCATCAGCACCTCCGGTCTGCGCTGAATGGATGCAGTCATGTTCATCGTTCGCATGCTGCGCACCCTGGCCGGAAGCATCGCCCTCTGCGCAGGCGTCCTGATGCTGTCGCTCTGTCTTTCGTCGCCATCGGCAGCCCAGCCACGCGAGCCTGCCAGCAGCCAGTGTGCGGCCAGCGGCATGGCCGGCTCGCAAGCGTTGCCAGGCGGAAAATTCGATGTCTCCCTGCCGCCGTTTGGCAACGTGTGCTTCATCGCCCGCTACCGGCCGCTGCCGGGCGACCCGGATCACTCGAAGTTCATTGCTTTTGAGCTGTGGCGCAACGGCGCCCTTGCCTACCGCCTGCCCAAGCCAGACGACGGTCTGTGGCCACCAGCCTGCGACAGCATCCTGGCCGTGGCCTTCCCACGACGTGGCACGTTCAGGG